>JASGDR010000019.1:0-4161 GCA_047607095.1 Caulobacter sp. | reverse complement strand
GTCGATGCCGACGAAGCGGTTGTAGTCGCGCATGGCCGGGATCGTGGCCTCGCCCACCCCGACGGTGGCGATCTCGTCGGACTCGACCAGCCGGACCCTGGCCTGATGCGGCCGCAGACCGCTGACCAGCGCAGTCGCCACCATCCAGCCGGCCGTGCCGCCGCCGACGATGACGATCTCCAGAGGCGTATTCGCTTCCATGACCGACGGACTTCCTCCCCAGGAACCGGACCTGAAGTTCGCCGTCCCCAGGCCGTTTGTCTCGCAAAATCGAAGGGGCGGACCCGTGGCCCGCCCCTTCCCCGCCCCCCTAGTATTTGAAGCGGAAGGTCAGCAGGTACCGCTTGTCGGTGCGGTTCCAGGCGTTGTCCTTGAGCAGGCCGCCCAGGTCGGCGTCGGTGACCTGCTGCTTGAGCACCGACTCGGTGTTCAGCAGGTTGCTGCCCTGGAGGCTGATCTCGAGGTTGTCGCTGGCCCGGAAGCGGATCGAGGCGTCGAGATAGCCGGCGTCGTCCTGCCAGACCGGATACATCAGGCAGCAGTCCATGGACGTCAGAAGGTACTTGGAGCGCCAGTTGTAGGCGGCCCGCAGCGCCCAGCGGCCTTTCTCGTACATGCCCACGACGTTGTAGGAGTACTTCGACAGGCCTTCGAGCGCGTCGACCCGGATCGCCCCGGCCGACTGCGAGATGCCGCCGCCGCTGGTGTTGGAGCTGCCGCTGCCCGAGGCGTTGGTCAGGTTGCCGTTCGAGATCCCCTTGTTTTCCAGGTAGGTGAAGTTGGCCTGGATGCCCAGGCCGTCGAACGGCGCGGGCAGGAAGTCGAAGTAGCGCTGGTAGGCCACCTCGGCCCCGCGGATCTTGGCGCCGTCGCCGTTCACCGGCCCCCGGACGAGAACCGAGCGGGCCACGTTGTTGATCGTGATCTGCTCGATGCGGCCGTCGTATTGGATGTAGTCGTTGAACTTCTTGTAGAAGACCGCGACCGTGAACGAGCCGACCTCGGAGAAGTAGTGCTCCAGGCTGAGGTCGATCTGGTCGGCCGTCATCGGCTTCAGATACGGGTTGTAGGCGTCGGCGGTGTATTCCGGCGTCGCGCTGACGATGTTGCCGGCCGAGTCCTTGACCCACAGCGGATCGTCGAGGTTCGAGGTGCTCGGCAGGGTGACGTTGATCTTCAGATAGTTCTTCAGATAGCCCATGTCGGGCCGCGACATGGCCCGCGAGATGGCCAGGCGCGCCTGCCATTTGTCGGTCAGGTCGAACTTCACGTTGAAGCTGGGCAGCCAGTTGCGGTGCTTGACCTTGACCGTGTTCAAGGTGCTGCCGCCCGAGGCGAAGGTGATGTCGTCGGTCGGCAGGTAGCAGCCCAGGGTCCGCGGCAGGTAGGCGCCGCCGCCGATCGGGGCGCTGACCGCGCGGCATTCCAGCGAGGTCGCGTTCTCCATGTCGGCGTAGATGGTCGCGCCGGCGCTTTCGTTGCGGGTCTCGATGTAGCGGACGCCGAAATTGCCGCTGACCGGGAAGCCGAACAGAGTGTGGTCGCCGCCGCCGAACTTGACCATGGCGTAGAGGGCGTCGGTCTTTTCGGTGACGTCGGCGATTTCCTGCTGCTGATAGCAGCCGTCGACCTCGTCCTCGCGGTAGCAGACGGCGTTCCAGCGCGACGAGCCGACGCCGACGCTGTCGTAGCCGAAGGCCTTCTGCAGCTTCGCCAGGTCGCTGATGACGTCCATGTTGACGAAGTTCAGCAGGCCCGCGTTGAGCACCTCGCCCCCGAAGATCGAGTTGAAGGCGCGGGTGTCGGGCAGGCTCTTGTCCCAGCCGCTGAAGGTGGTGGTGGCCGTGCCGCTGTTGCAGTCGCCGTTGACGTTGGTGGCCGAGGCCGTGCGGTCGATGTTGTACCAGAGATAGTCGGTGCTGGGTCCCGAGCCGCCGCCGTCGCAGCCCCAGGCGTTGGCGATGCCGCCCCAGTTATAGGCGCTCCAGCGGACCGTCTGCTGGCGGTCGGCGTGGCGATAGCCGGCCTTCAGGGTCTGCAGCCAGCCGTCGCCGAGGTCGTAGTTGACGTCGAAGCGGGCCGCGAACTGCTCGCCCTCGCTGTCTTCCAGGTGATTGTTGACGCTGCTGAAGCGCCAGGCGTTCGGATTGGCGAAGCCGCCGTCGGCGTAGTTGATGTTGGTGCCCGGCAGGATCGTCATCACCGGGTGGTCGCCGGTCGCGTCGAGCTGGATGTTGGCGTACGAGGTCAGGCCCACGTCGGCGTCATAGTTCTGCACGGTGGCGTGCACGTACTGGACGTCGAAGTTGAAGCGCAGACGGTCGGTCGGCTCCCACTTCAGATTGAACGACAGGTCCTCGGTGGACTGCTTGTTGTAGTTGTAGCGGGTGTCGGTCGACAGCTCGCCGCCGCGTTGCTCGGGCGAGCAGCCCGACCAGCCGTAGCAGGGATTGATAATCTGCTGGCCGGTCGAGGTCTGGCCGATCAGATAGCCGGCCCAGTCGTTGCTGGCCGAGGTCAGGTTGCCGACCCAGCCGAGCGGCGAGGTCATCACGCCGGTCTCGAAGTTGCCCTCGTCGTCGAAGGTGAAGCTGGTGCCCGGCGCGGGGCTGACCCAGGCGCTGGAGTTGCTGATCTGCAGGCGCGGATCCTGGCCGTACAGGCTGAAGGCGCTGCCCTGCACCGAGCGCTCGTGCCAGATGTTCTCGTAGCTGGACTTGTTGTACTGGACCGTGGCCAGGAACTTGCGGTCGTTGTCGCGCCACTGGCCGGCGGCCGCGACGCCCTCGCGGGTGCGGTCGAACTCGGTGTGGGCCAGGCGATACCAGGACGGGATGTACTTGGTGCCGGCGCCGAAGGCGGCGGTGTCGGTGAAGATGCCCATCCGGCCGTACTGGGCGCTTTCCGAGATGGTGTTCAGCTCGGAATGCGAGCCGTTCACCATCAGGCCGAACTCGCCGATCTCGGTCTCCCAGCGGTTGCTGTAGATGCCCGAGACTTCCGGCGTGATCTGATCCGAAAGCGTGCCGTAGTTCAGCGAGGTGGTCAGGCCCAGCACGCGGCCGGGGCTGTCGAACGGCAGGCGCGTGCGCAGGTTGATGCTGCCGGCGATGCCGCCTTCGATCAGTTCGGCCGTCTGGTTCTTGTAGGTGTCGACGCCGCCCATCAGTTCGGGCGAGACGTCGCCCCAGGACAGGCCGCGCGAGGAGTTGGCGCTGAAGGTGTCGCGGCCGTTGAACTCCGAACGGACCTGCGGCAGGCCGCGAACGATGACGCCCGAGGGCTCGGCCGAGAAGTGGGTGGTGTCGCTGGTCGAGGCGTAGCGGTTGACGGTGATGCCGGGCACCCGCTGCAGGGCCTCGGCGACCGACTTGTCGGGGAACGAACCGATGTCCGTGGCGGTGATCGAGTCGACGATCGTGTCGGCGTCGCGCTTGATCTGCTGGGCCGACTTCAGCGCCGCGCGCTGGCCGGTGACGATCACCGTGTCGACCTGGTTGTCTTCGATGACGTCCGACGGCGAGGCCTGGGACGCGGCCGGAGCGGTGGACACCGTCTCCTGCGCCAGGGCCGGCGCCGCGCTCAGCAGCACCGCGACCGAAGCGCCGCCCATCCAGCCGGCCATGCGGATTCGCGTGGTTCTCATAGGTCGTCCCCTCCCAAGGCCGCGCGCCCCGCGCGTCCCCTCAAGTTCCCGGAGCTTTCACCCCGGCGGTGAGCGGCTTGCGCCGCCGATGTGTGGGAAGCCTTGGCCAGGCGAACCTGGCGTCGCGCTTCCTCCCGTCGCACCCGTCTCGACGCGGGCGCTTATCGTTTCATAGCCGCAGCAATCGTCGTCGCGCCAGCATTTTATAAAATTATTTTGTTTAATCGATGAGCCTTGCCAACCGCTGTTGCCTGACGGACACATTCGCCGTTCCGTACGCCCCGTCGAAGGGTGACGACCTTCGAGGGGAGGCTTCGCCAGTGAAACAAATCCGGGAAGCGCGCGCGGCCACGCCGGAAGCGCTGGCCGAGCTGACGGCGGCCGCCGAACCGGTGGTCGTCCGGGGCCTGGTCTCGCACTGGCCCGTGGTCGAGGCCGGCCGTCGGGGGCACGCGGCCCTGTTCGACTATCTGTCGCGCTTCGACTCGGGCCAGTCGGTCGGCACCGTCTTCGCG
>JASGDR010000018.1:0-6192 GCA_047607095.1 Caulobacter sp. | reverse complement strand
ATCGGGATCGGCGCGCCCAGGCCCAGGCGGTGGGCCTCGGCGGCGCCGGCCGCGGCCTGCTTGCCCTCCGACTTGTTGGCGGCGACCACCACCGGCTTGTTCCGGCGGCGCAGCATCTCGGCGAAGATCTTGTCGAGCGGCGTCAGACCCTCGCGGGCGTCGAACACGAACAGGGCGACGTCGGCCTCGTCGATCGCAAGCTCGGTCTGGGCGCGCATGCGCGCTTCCAGGCTTTCGTCGGTGACGTCCTCGAAGCCGGCGGTGTCGATCAGTTCCAGATCGAGGTCGCCGAGGCGGCCGTGCGCGAAGCGGCGGTCGCGGGTGACCCCCGGCTGGTCGTCGACCAGGGCCAGCTTCTTGCCGGCCAGACGGTTGAACAGCGTGGACTTGCCCACATTGGGGCGGCCGACGATGGCGAGTTTCAAAGGCATAGGCGGTCAGTAGTCGATTTTTCGGGTCCCGGCAAAGCAACAAGCCCGGGCCGGCGGTTTCGCCAGCCCGGGCCCGGGACGATGTGGATGTCGACCGGGCTCGAAACCGAGCCCGGAAAGGATCAGCGGATCGCGACCAGCTGGGCTTCGTCGGTCACCAGATAGACCTTGTCGCCCACGGCGATCGGCGACAGCAGGACCGGCGCGCCGATCTTCAGCGTCTTCTCGGTCTCGCCGGTCTTGGCGTTCAGGGCCACGGCCTCGCCATAGCTCGACACCGTGATCAGGCGGCCCGAAGCGAGGATCGGGCTGGACCAGACGCGCGGGTGCTTGGCCAGCTTCTTCTTCTGCTTCTTGGTGAGCTTGTCGGTCTGGTTCAGGTCGCGGATCCAGTGCACCTGGCCGCTGTCGCGCGAGGCGCAGATCACCTGGCCGGCCTTGTCGACCACATAGACCACGTCGCCGACGGGCCAGGGCGTGGTAATGGCGGTGACCGGCAGGCTCCAGCGGGGCTGGCCCGTGCGCAGGTCGGTGGCGGCGAACACGCCCGAGTGGCTGACGGCGTAGACGTCGCCCTTGTAGATCACCGGACGGCCGGCGATGTCGCGGATTTCCGACAGGGCGTTGGTGCGGCTGGCGCGGCTGAGGGCCTCGCTCCACAGGTCGTTGCCGTTGCCGGCGCGCAGGGCCACCAGTTCGCCCGAGGCGAAGCCGGCGACGACGGTGTCGCCGCTGATCGCGGGGCTGGAGGCGGCCAGGATGCGGGCCGGCTCGATCAGGGCCTGATAGGTCCAGCCCGGCGCGCCGTCGGCGGCCGCGAAGGTCAGCAGTTCGTTGTCGGTCGAGACCACGAACACGCGGCCGTCGGCCACGGTCGGGGCGGCGTGCAGCGGCGTGCTGGTGGCCTGGCGCCAGTTTTCCTTGCCGGTGGTCGCATCGATCTGGGCCACGAAGCGGAAGCCCGACGAGACGTAGAGCTTGCCGTC
The DNA here is from genome assembly GCA_047607095.1 of Caulobacter sp. Lineage (GTDB taxonomy): Bacteria > Pseudomonadota > Alphaproteobacteria > Caulobacterales > Caulobacteraceae > Caulobacter. Next base: position 4,775 of record JASGDR010000018.1, on the reverse strand, counting down.
GGCATAGGCAACGCCGCCGCCGAAACCTTCGGTGTCGCCCTTGTCACGGCCGATGCCGAGGAAGCCGCGCTTGCCCGGCTGGGCGGCCGGACGCAGGTCCTTGCGCCACAGGGTCTCGCCGGTGGCGGCGTCCATGGCCGAGATCTTGGCCTCGCCGTCCATCACGAAGATCTTGCCGTCGGCCGAGACCGGGGTGGCGGTGATGTGGAAGGTGCGGTTGGCCTTCTGGCCGAAGCCCTTGCGCCAGGCGATCTCGAAATCCTTGCCGGCGGCGACGTGCTCGACCGACTGCTCGGGCGAGCCGCCCGGCAGACGCCAGTCGGTCTTGACCTGCGGTTCCGGCAGGAAGAAGTCGACGCCCTTCAGGCCGTCGGCCGCCTCGACCTTCTGGTCGAAGGCGATGACCGAGATGCGCTGGCCCTGAGTGGCCTGCGCCTTGTTCTTCTCGTCCTTGCCGAACGGGTTGAGCTTCGAAACCGTCGAGCAACCGGTCACCGACACTGCGGCCGACATCATCGCGGCGAGCAGCAGGGAGCGCTTCAAAGTCATGGGTCGGCGGCTCATTGAGCTTGGGGTTGCAGGCCCGGCGGCAGTTGGCCGGGCGCGAGTTGGATCGGCGGCGGCAGGGCGGCGGCGGCCTTGACGGCGGCCGGCAGCGACTTGGCCGAGCCGGAGTCGATCATCTGGATAGCGGCCTGGGCCCGCTGGCGCGTGTCGTCCGAAGCGTCGGACAGCAGCGACAGCACGACGAAGTCGCCGCGCGCCTCGGCGCTCTTGCCGGCCTGCAGCTTCGCGAAGGCCAAGGCCTCCTTGGCTTGCACGCGGTAAGGGCCCTTCTCGCCGGTCAACGGGGTCAGCCTCGACTCGATCTCCTGATACGGAGCCGTGTCCATGAGCGCGAAGGCGGATTTGAGGCGGGCTATGTCACCCATGACAGGATCGGGAGCAATCTTGGCCGCTTCGTCGAAATAACGCACAGCTTCGGCCGTCTTGCGCTCGTCGAGACGGATGCCGCCCATCTGCATCAGGGCCAGGGCGCGGTAGGCGGCGTTGCCTTCCTTCGACAGCTTTTCGAACTGCGTGAAGGCCTTGTCCGGGCCGTCCTTCTCGTAGGCTTCCAGCGTGGCCTGGACGGCTTCCGACGCCTTGTTGGCGCGGCCGGTCTCGTACGTCGTCCAGCCCCACCAGCCGCCGACGCCCAGGACCGCGACCGCGGCGACCGCGCCCAGCACGGGCAGCGACTTCAGCGCGAGGGTCTTGTAGCGGTCGGAGCGAAGCTGCTCTTCGACCTCGTCAAACACATCGACCACGTACGAGGCTCCGGTACGGGCGCCAGAAGCGCCGGGGCGTCGGGAACCGGATCGGCTCCGGACGACGCAAGGTTGAACAACAGGTAGCCACGGCCCCCGGCCGCGACGCAGGCGGCGAACCTATAGCGTGTCCGCCGCCGCCGCAACGGCGGGATCAGGGTCCTTCCCCCCTTGCGGGAGAAGGCAGCGCCGCAGGCGCCGGACGAGGGGTTTCTCAAACGTCCAAAGCTTCGCCAGCCTTCGTGGCCGCCGGGTCTGAGAGACCCCTCCTCGCCCGGGACCGACACGCCATCCGTCCCGGTGGCCCGCAACGCCAGCCTCAGCGGCGCCTGCTCCACCGCCTGACGGTCCTCGGCCCAGGCCAGGATCGTCTCAAGGTCGCCGAAAAGCCGGATGTCCAGACCACCACGCTTGCCGGTCGGCGTCACCACGATCTTTTCGATCAGGCCCCGCAGCGCCGTCGCCGCGAACGTCCGGTCGGCCGGGTCATTGAGCGCTTCGGTCAGCCGCTCGACCTTGCGGCGGTAAAGATCGGCGACGTTGGGGTGAACGTCGGGGATGTCGCGGGGCGCCTGGGCCAAGGCCGCTTCGATCGTCTCGACGTCGCCCTCAAGCTCCTTGAGGCGAGCCATTAGGGGGCGGCTATAGCCGCCATCCTCAATGGCGGAGACGATGCCGGCGATGGCCCGGCGGGACTTCTCTAGCCGCGCGCGGTCGGACGCCTCGTTGGCCCGGCGCAGATGGTTGAGACGGTTGGTCTCCTCGATGAACGCCCGCATGGCCTCGGCCGCCACCTCAGGCGTCAGCAGCCGTTCCTTGAGCCCGACCAGAACCCGCGCCTCCAGGCGCTCGGCCAGGATCGTCGCGCCGTTGACGCAGCCGGTGCCCCGAACATGGCCGGTGCAGGCTAGGCGCTCGTTGCCGCGCCGAGCGTAGGAGCCGCCACAGGCGCCGCAGACCACCAGACCAGACAGCAGGGTCGCCGGCCGGCGGGCGGCTGCTGCGGCCGTGAAGCCGCGAGCGCCCTTTGCCACGGCCTCCTCATAGACCCGGCTGAACGCCTGCTGACGGGCCTTGGCAGCCTCCCACACGGCGTCCTCGACAATCCGCATGTGCGGAACATCGACATGCACCCACTCGCTCTCGGGATTGGCCCGACGGTGGACGGAGCCGGTGTCGGGGTCGCGAAGATCCTTGGCCCGGTTCCAGATCATCCGGCCGACATAGAGGGCCTGGTTGAGGATGCCAGTGTGCTTGTTGGACTTGCCTCGAATGGTTTGCTCGGTCCAGGCGCCGCCGCGCGGGGCTGGGACGCCAGCTGCGTTGAGGTCAAAAGCCATCTGCCGGGGGCTCTTGCCGGCGACGTAGTCGGCGAAGATGCCTCGGATCACCTCGGCCTCCCCGGGGATGATCGCCCGCTCGCCGGTCGTCACCTTGCCGGCCGCGTCGATCTCCCGAACGACGCGATAGCCATAGCACTTGTTGCCGCTGGCCTTGCCGGCCTCCACGCGCCCTCTAAGGCCCCGATGGGTCTTGGCCGCCAGCTCCTTGAGGAAGAGCGCATTCATCGTGCCCTTGAGGCCGACATGCAGCTCTGAGACCTCCCCCTCCGACAGGGTGAAGATCGGCACGCCCGCGAACTGCATGCGCTTGAAGACGGAGGCGATGTCGGCCTGATCGCGGCTGAGCCGGTCCATGGCCTCGGCAAGCACGAGGTCGAAACGGCCGGCCATGGCGTCGCGGAGCAGCGCCCGCACGCCTGGGCGAAGAATGACGGTCGAACCGGAGATCGCAGCGTCCGAATAGACCTCGACCACCTGCCAGCCCTGCTTATCGGAATGCAGGCGGCAGACGCGCACCTGATCTTCGATCGAGTTGGGGCTTTGCTTCTCGTCGGAGTACCGGGCGTAGACGGCCACGCGGGTCATGACGATCTCCTAGGCTAGCCCTCGTCGGTCTCCGATCGCAGGGCGTGGTCATTGGCGGCGTTTAAGCTGCGCTGGAACTCCTCGCGTGCGATCTGGCGGCCAAGCAAGCGGGCCAAGGCGAGGACTGCGTCTTGAGGGGGCGAGACTGTACCTACAGCGTAGAGAGCACGGTCCTCATTGGCCGGGCGGTAGCGCCGGATCGGCGGGCGCGGATCTTTGGGCATGGCGGCGGGTCCCTGGCGAAGGAAGCGCCAAGCCTCGATCCAGGCCCTCAGAGCCTCAACGACGGTTAGACCGCGCCTCATCACCGTTATTCCCGCCCTGCGGTCGTGGACCATTTGATCCACCCCTCCAGCACAAGCGGACGGCGGCAGTCGGGACAGCACATGCCTGCCAAGTCGTGGACGGCGCCGACAAGCAAGGCGTGCGCTTGCTCGTCGTCTTCGGGATCGACCATCTTCACCGCTGCGGCGACCTTGGCGGCGACCTCGGTCGGCGTTGTCGCCGCTGCCTTCGGCAGCACTTCCCTCAGCTTGTCGCGCTGACGAAAGAGGCCGACGAGTTGCGCGTCGATGCGCGCCATTTCCTGGGCCTTGGGGAAAGTAAGCTGCTCCTCCTTGGAGAGCTGATGCCAGCCGGGGATATCGAAGACCTCGGCCTCAAGGTTGGCCCAGCGGCTCACAAGGCGGCTGATCCTGATATCCGTCGCCACGAACGTCCCGCAGCGAGTCAGGGAGCTGTCGGCGGCCGATAGCAGCTCTTCTCCGCTGCCAGAGGCAGCGCCAGCGGCGACAGGTACGGCGGCGGCCGCGCCCATCATGGATCGTCTGGTGAGGTCAGGCAGGCGCGCACGGTCGCCGCCCGTCTTTCGACGCGAGCCCATGGTCAGAATCCCAGAAGTGCGATTATCATTTTCATATCACGGCGGCACGCCAAAATCAACATAAAACGATCGTAAAAGATCAGAAAGTGACAATTCGTGCTTACGGCAGAGCAGATCAAGGCTGCACGAGCGCTGGTCGATTGGAGTCAGCCGCAGCTAGCTGAAGCATCGGGTCTGTCCATGCCGACCATCCGCCGGATGGAGGGGCCTCTTGGTCCCGGTCGCAGCACGGCCGGAAACGTCGAAGCCGTTCGACGTGCCTTGGAGGGCGCTGGAGTCGTCTTCATGGAAGCCGGGGAAACAAAGCCCGGCGGCCCCGGTGTCCGCCTTAAGGCTTAGCGGCTAAGCCGCGGGCGCGGAGCGCCTGTTAAGGCTTAAACCGCTTGCCGAGTTCAGGCCGGAGGTCAATCTGCCGGTCAGGGGGGGGGCGCGTCGCGCACCGCCGAAGGCGGCGGCAAAGCCGCCCTTGAGGGGCAGATTGACGTCCGGCACCGTGCCATTCAGCAAAAGGATATAATGTCTGCGGTGGGTGGTGAGCGGGCGTTCAAACAGCCTGAAATTATGGATGCGCGCCAAAGCAGGTCTCGGGATGGGCTGGTAGAGATGACATCGATTTTCTATGCAGCTAAGCTCGTCAATCCACGGGACTGGGGT
>JASGDR010000017.1:0-11830 GCA_047607095.1 Caulobacter sp. | reverse complement strand
GGTGCGCCGCCTGGCCGGAGGCGCGGTCGTCGCCGGCTTCGCCGGCGCCACGGCCGACGCCTTCACCCTGTTCGAGCTTGGCTTCCAGCCGCTCGATCAGGGTGAAGGCGTCGGCCGTGGCGCCGGCGAAGCCGGCGACGACCGCGCCTCCGGCCAGGCGGCGCACCTTGCGGGCGTTGCCCTTGACGACGGTTGGCCCCATGGAGACCTGTCCGTCGCCGGCGATCACGGTCTGGCCGTTCTTGCGCACCGCGAGAATGGTGGTGCCGTGCCAGTCGGGGAACGAATTCGAACTTTGCATGGTCTCGCATGTGGCGAGGCCGGGCTGGAGGGTCAAGCTGCCATGAGTTTTTCGCAAGGCGAGGTCGAGCGCTACGCCCGTCACCTGGTGCTGCGCGAGATCGGCGGCCCCGGCCAGCAGAAACTGAAGGCGGCCAGGGTGCTGCTGGTCGGCGCGGGCGGTCTCGGCGCGCCGGCGGCGCTCTATCTGGCCGCCGCCGGCGTGGGGACGATCGGCCTCGCCGACGCCGACGCCGTGTCGCTGTCGAACCTGCAGCGCCAGGTGCTCTACGCCGAGACCGACGTCGGCGAGCCCAAGGTCGAGGCGGCGGCCGCGCGTCTGGCGGCCCTCAATCCGAACGTCGCGATCGTTCCCCACCCGGTCTGGCTGGACGCGGCCAACGCCCGCGAGATCGTGCGCGGCTACGACGTCGTGCTCGACGGCACCGACGATTTTTCCACCCGCTTCGCCGTCAGCGACGCGTGCCTGGCCGAAGGCAAGACGCTGGTCAGCGGGGCTCTGGGGCGCTGGACCGGCCAGGTCGGGGTGTTCCACGGCCGGCCCTGCTATCGCTGCCTGGTGCCCGAGGTTCCGCCGGACGCCGAGACCTGCGCCCTGGTCGGCGTGGTCGGGGCCCTGGCGGGCGTGATCGGCTCGATGATGGCGCTGGAGGCGGTGAAGGTGATCACCGGGGCGGGCGAGCCGCTGTCGGGGCGCCTGCTGATCTATGACGCCCTGGCGGCCGAGACCCGCACGGTGCGGATCGGCGCCGACCCTGCCTGCCCCAGCTGCGGAAGATAGCGACGTTCGGTGAAAACCTTGTCGTTACGGGTATTTACCTAGGTGAGGGCCCGGATCGTTTGGTCTAGGTTGCCGGCCGCCGGTCCCGGCGGACCTCCCCTTGCCGCCGGTCGGCCAAGGGAGAAAACCGATGACCACCTCTCGCATCGCCCATCCTGGCCTGGCGGCCAAGGTGATGAGCGCGCAGGACGCCGCCGGCCTGATCGAGCCGGGCTCGACCGTCGGCATGAGCGGCTTCACCGGCTCGGGCTATCCCAAGGCCGTGCCGATCGCTCTGGCCGAGCGGATGGAAGCGGCCCACGCCGCCGGCGACAAGTTCCGCGTCAAGGTTTGGACGGGCGCCTCGACGGGCCCCGAACTGGACGGCGCCCTGGCCAAGAGCGACGGCGTCGAGTTCCGCCTGCCCTACAATTCCGACCCCATCGCCCGCGAGAAGATCAATCGCGGCGAGATGGAGTATTTCGACATGCACCTCAGCCAGGTGGCCCCGATGGCCTGGCAGGGGTTCCTAGGTCCGCTCGACACGGCCGTGGTCGAGGTCTCGGGCGTCCGGGCCGACGGCTCGCTGATCCCGTCCTCGTCTGTGGGCAACAACAAGACCTGGCTGGACCGCGCCTCGAAGATCATCCTCGAGGTCAATCGCTGGCAGAACCCGGCGCTGGAGGGGATGCACGACATCTACTACGGCACCGCCCTGCCCCCGAACCGCGTGCCGATCCCGCTGGTGAAGCCTGACGACCGCATCGGCGAGGCCTGGTTCCGGGTCGATCCGAGCAAGGTCGTCGCCGTGGTCGAGACCGACGCGCCCGACCGCAACCTGCCCTTCGCCGCGCCCGACGCCTCGGCCCTGGCCATCGCCGGCCACCTGCTGGAGTTCTTCGCCCACGAGGTGAAGATGGGCCGCCTGCCGGCTTCGCTGCTGCCGCTGCAGTCGGGCGTGGGCAACATCGCCAACGCCGTGCTGACCGGCCTGGTCGACGCGCCGTTCGAGAACATGACCGCCTATACCGAGGTGATCCAGGACGGCATGCTCGACCTCTTGGCGGCCGGCAAGCTGCGCATGGCCTCGGCCACCGCCTTCTCGCTGAGCCCCGAGGCCGCCGCCGGCCTCAACGCCGACATGGCGAGGTTCCGAGACAAGATGATCCTGCGCCCGCAGGAGATCTCCAATCACCCCGAGCTGATCCGGCGCCTGGGCTGCATCGCCATGAACGGCCTGATCGAGGCCGACATCTACGGCGCGGTGAACTCGACCCACGTCATGGGCTCGCGCATCCAGAACGGCATCGGCGGCTCGGGCGACTTCGCCCGCAACGCCTATGTCTCGATCTTCATGACCCCGTCGACGGCCAAGGGCGGCAAGATCTCGGCCATCGTCCCGCAGGTCAGCCACGTCGACCACATCAACCAGGACGTCCAGGTGATCGTCACCGAGCAGGGCCTGGCCGACCTGCGCGGCCTGTCGCCCAAGCAGCGGGCCCGGGTGATCATCGACAACTGCGCCCACCCCGACTTCCGTCCGGGCCTGGAGGACTATTTCGTCCGCGCCCAGGCCGGCGCCTACGGCCGCCAGACCCCCACCCTGCCGGGCGAGGCGCTGTCGTGGCACCAGCGCTTCATGGCGACGGGCTCGATGCGGGCCTAAACGCCGCGTCCGTCAGGCGAAGGCCGTCTTCAGGTGCGCGATCGCCGGGTTCAGCACCGACTTGAAGGCGGCCTCGTCCCAGTTGCGGTGACCGATGTCGCGCAGCTCGACATGCTGCACCGACTTGCCGGCGTCGCGCAGGGCCTTGGCCATGATGCGCGACTGCCGGGCCGGCACCACGCCGTCGGCGCTTCCGTGGATCAGCAGCACCGGAACGGCCACTTTGGCGGCCTGTCGGGCCGGCGAGGCTGCCTCGAGCATCGCCCGGTCCTTCGACGGATCGCCGATCGTCTCGACCCAGTACCGGTAGGACAGGGAGTCGTCGCCGTCCTCGCGTTCGTAGGCCAGCATGTCGAGCAGGTCCGACACCCCGGCGATAGACACGGCGGCCTTGTAGAGCTCGGGCTTGCGCACCGCGCCCATCAGGGCCGCGTAGCCGCCGTAGCTGGCGCCGCAGATGGCGATCTTGCCCGGCGCCACGCCGCCGGCCTTGATCACGTGATCGACGACGTCCTCGACGTCTTCCTGCATGCGGTCGCCCCAGCGCCGCCGGCCGGCCTCGACGAAGGCTCGGCCATAGCCGGACGAGCCGCGGAAATTGACCTGCAGCACGGACCAGCCCTCGGCCGCGAAGCTCTGGACGAAGAGGTTGTACTCGATCCGGTCGCGGGTCTCGGGTCCGCCGTGCGGCAGCACTACCAGCGGATGGGGCCCGGGCTTCAGCGGCCGGGTGAGATAGGCCCGCAGCTTGACGCCGTCGCGGGTGGCGACCTCCAGCGACTCCGTCGGCGCCAGGCGCGCCTCGGTCAGCCACGGCTGCCGCTCGCCCAGGGCCTCGAAGCGCTTGGCCTGCTTGTCGTAGAAGAAGAACGAGCCGGGCATCCGCGGCCCGTAGACATAGGCCAGCAGGCGCTGGCCGTCGGCGCTGGCGTCGATCAGATAGACATTGGCCGTGTTGTCGAAGAAGCCGTTCATCGCCTTGAAGTGGGCGTTCATCTTGGGGTCGACGAACTGGTAGACGACGCGGTCCTCGGTGTAGCGGGCGCCCAGGAAGCGGCCCTTCTCGTCGACCAGCACGTCCTCGACGTCGCGGCCGACGCGCTCGGAGACCGTCTCGCCGAAGCTCAGGGTGCGCAGGTCGAACTTGCGCAGGATGCGGGCCTCGCCGTCCTCGAGCCGGTTGGCGACCAGCAGGATGCCGGGTTCGGGCCAGCCGCCCATCACCTCGAAATCGAGCTTTTCCCATTCGGTGCGGCGGATCTTGCGGATGAAGGTCCATTTTTCGTCGCCCGGCGGACGGCCGTACAGCGACAGCACCGTGCCGCGGGCGTTGACGTCGTAGCGCAGCACCGGACGGCCGTCCTGGACGTCCCAGGCGACGGTCGACGAGCCGCCGTACTCCACCAGCTCGGCCTCGCCGGTGTAGACGTCGACCTTGTAGACGCCCAGGGCGTCACGGGTCAGCTCCCACACCGCCATCAGCACGTGGCGCGGGTCGTCGCGCAGCATGTCGACGACGTAGCCCAGGTCGAAGTTCTCGCGCAGCTTGATGCGCTTGTTGCCGAACAGCACGACCTCGCCGCCGCCGCCCACGTTGATCGCCAGGATCCGGCGCACCGAAAGGCCGCCGAACGACGAGCCGATCCGCGAGCCGGTCGAGCTGTAGGACACCATCGAGTCGTTGTTGATCCAGATCAGCAGCCGCTCGTCGTTGGCCCAGGCGATCCGCTCGACATTGATCGAGCCGACGCGGATGGTCTTGGGTCCGTCGGAGGGATCGGCCGCCTTCAGGAAGGTGACCGTGGCCACCTTCTTGCCGTCGATCTCCTGCAGCGCCAGCAGGGCGATCTTCTCGCCGTTGGGCGACAGGGCGGCGCTGCGCACCCGCGAGGGCTTGAGCAGTTCGTCCAGGCTCGGCGGACCTTGCGGGGCGTCCGCGGCCAGCGAACCCCAGGCCGACAGAAGAGCCGGCACGCCCAAAGCGCCCCCCACGACGCCACGACGCGAAATCATAGAACTCGAACCCCCGATACTCGGCGCCTAGCTAGAGCTTGGCCGTGGACAAGGTCAAGTTGTCCGCGGCGCCGATCTCTCGCCGAGGGGTTTCAGGCGTCGAGCGCCCTGGCCAGATGATCGACCGCCTTGGTCAGGACGGTCCGGTAGGTTTCCGTTTCCCAGCCGCGGTGGCCGATGTCGCGAAGCTCGACATGCTCCACGCTCTTTCCGGCCCTGCGCAGGGCCGAGGCCATGATCCGCGACTGCTTGGGCGCGACGATGGTGTCCTTGTCGCCATGGATCAGCAGCACCGGCGCGGCGACCTCGGCCGCCCGCAGGGCCGGCGAGGCCCGCTGCAGCATCTCCCGGTCGACGGCCGGGTCGCCGATGACCTTCAGCCAGTAGGCGTAGGCCTCGCTGTCGGCGCCGTCCTCGGTCTTCGAGAACGCGATGCTTTCGACCAGGTCGGCGTCGCCGGCGATCGCGACGACGCTCTTGTAGAGCTCGGGCCGGCGCACCGCGCCCATCAGCGCGGCATAGCCGCCATAGCTGATGCCGCAGATGGCCACGCGATCGGCGCGCACGCGGCCGCCGGCGACGACCTGGGCGATCGCATCCTCGAGGTCTTCCTGCATGCGGTCGCCCCAGTGCTTGCGGCCGGCCTCGGCGAAGGCCTTGCCGTAGCCGCCCGAGCCGCGGAAGTTCACCTGCAGCACGGCCCAGCCGCGAGCCGCGAAGGCCTGGCCGAACAGGTCGTAGTCGAAGGTGTCCCGGGCCTCCGGCCCGCCGTGGGGCATGACGACCAGCGGCCAGGGACCGGGCCGGTTCGGCTTGGTCAGATAGCCGCGCAGCTTGACGCCGTCGCGGGTCGCGACGTCGAGGATGTCCATCCCGGCCAGGCGGTCCTCGGTAAGCCAGGGCTTGCGGTCGCCGATCGCCTCGAAGCGCTTGGCCTGCTTGTCGTAGAAGAAGTAGCTGCCGGGCATGCGGGGACCGCTGACCAGGGTCAGGAACCGCTGGCCGTCGGCGCTGGCGTCGATCAGTTCGACATTGGCCTCGCCGCCGAAGAACGAGGTCATCGCCTTGTGGTGCGCCGTCGCCTTGGGATCCGCGAACTGGTAGGCGACGCGGTCGTCGACATAGCGGGCGGCGAGGAAGTCGCCGTTGCGGTCGCGGAACGCCCCGATCAGTTCGCGTCCGGGCGATTGAGCGACGATCTCGCCGAACTTCAGCGTCCGCAGGTCGAAGCGGCGCAGCACGCGCACGTCGCCGCCCTCGGGAACCGCGCTGACCAGAATGACGCCCGGATCCGGCGTGGTGGCCAGCACCTCGAAGTCGGACGGGCCCCAGTCGTTCTTGCTGATCTTCCAGACCTGGGTCCAGGCCTTCTCGCCGGGCGGCCGGGCGTAGATGGTCCGGACCGTGCCGCGCGCGTTCTCGTCGTAGCGCAGCACGGGCGTTCCGTTCTGCAGGACCCAGCCGAAGGTGTTGACCTGTCCGCGCTCGAACAGCGTCGCCTCGCCGCTGTAGACGTCGACCCGGTAGAGCGCTCCCACCCGCCAGTCGACGTCCCAGGCGGCCATCAGGATGTTGCGCGGATCGCCGGGCAGCATGTCGGCCACGACGCCCAGGTCGAAGTTCTCCCGCACCTTGCGCAGGTTTTCGCCGAACAGCATGACCGCGTCGCCGCCGTCGGTGTTGACGGCCAGGATGCGCCGCACGTCGGGCGCGTCGGTCTGGTAGCCGATCAGGCTGCCGGCCGGAGATTTGTTGAGCTTGCCCTTGTTGCGCCACCAGATCAGCAGGCGCTCGTCGTTGGCCCAGGCGATGTCCTCGATATCGAACACGCCGAGCTTGAGGGTCCGCGGATTGTCGCCGGGGTCGGCGGCGCTCAGGAAGGTGACGCTGGCGAGCGTCTTGTCGCCGGCTTCCTGCCCGCCGAGAACGGCGATGGTCTTGCCGTCGGGGGAAAGGGCCGCGCCGCGCACCAGCGGCTCCTTGAGCAGCTCGTCGATCGTCGGCGGCGTCGCGGCGGCCGCGGCCCCGGCCGCTTCCGTCTCGAAGATGACCGACGACAACGGCAGGCCCATGGCCGCCGCCAGCATGGCGCGACGCGACAACATCGAATGCACTCCCCCGAACGCAACTACAGGCGGTACGGGCGGCGCCTAGACATTACAGTCAAGGTTGAAGGTGTTTCAGGATTGAAGCCTTGGCCTCAGAGCATCGCGGGAATGACCCGGTCGGGCGGCCGGTGGCCGTCCATGAAGGTCTTCACGTTGACGATGACCTTCTCGCCCATGTCGATGCGGCCCTCGACCGTGGCCGAGCCCATGTGCGGCAGCAGCACCACGTTGGGCAGCTTGAGCAGCTTGGGGTTGATGGCCGGCTCGTGCTCGTAGACGTCCAGCCCGGCGCCGGCGATCTCGCCGCGGGCCAGCATGTTGGCCAGGGCCCCCTCGTCGATCACCTCGCCGCGGGCGGTGTTGACGACGATGGCGTGCGGCCGCAGCAGCTTCAGCCGGCGGGCCGACAGCAGGTGGTAGGTCGCCGGGGTGTGCGGGCAGTTGATCGAGATGATGTCCATCCGGGCCAGCATCTGGTCGAGGCTTTCCCAGTAGGTGCAGCCCAGCTCCTCGGCGATGCGGGGGCTGACGGGCTTTCGGTTGTGGTAGTGCACCTGCATGCCGAAGGCCTTGGCCCGGCGGGCCACGGCCTGGCCGATGCGGCCCATGCCGACGATGCCCAGGCGCTTGCCCCACAGGCGGCGGCCGAGCATCCAGGTCGGCGACCAGCCGTGGAAATCGCCGGCCTTGACCACCTCGGCCCCCTCGACCACGCGGCGCGCGGCGGCCATGATCAGGGTCATGGTCAGGTCGGCGGTGTCTTCGGTCAGGACGCCGGGGGTGTTGGTGACGATGATGCCCCGGGCGTTGGCCGTGGCGACGTCGATATTGTCGACCCCGGCGCCGAAATTGGCGATCAGCTTGAGCCTTTCGCCGGATCGCGACAGAAGGCGCGAGTCGATGCGATCGGTGATGGTCGGCACCAGCACGTCGGCCCGTCCCATGGCGTCGACGAGCTCGTCGGGCGTCAGGGGCTTGTCGGCCAGGTTCAGTTCGGTGTCGAACAGCTCGCACATCCGCGTCTCGACGGGATCGGGCAGCTTGCGCGTGACGACGACTTTGAGCTTGCGGACGGGCATGGGCGGTCTGAAAAGCCTTCCCTGACGGGCGTTCGAAATCTGTAGCAAAGGGGCCGGAAGCGGCCAAGCAACATGCCGGTGAAAAGCAAACATCGTTCGCTTGGCGGTTTGAACGCCCTGGGAGCCCCGATCGCGGTCGTCGCCGCGCTCGGCGCGAGCGTCGCCGTCGCCCAGCCGCCCAGCGCCACGCCCTCGGGCCTGCCGGTGCCGCGCTACGTCGTGCTCAAGTACGGCGAGGTCAACGCGCGCCAGGGGCCGGACGAGCAACACCGCCTGCTGTGGATCTACAAGGCCAAGAACCTGCCGGTGCAGGTGGTGGCCGAAACCCGCGAGTGGCGGCGGATCTGCGATCCCGAGGGCGGGCTGGCCTGGGTGCACAAGCGCACCACCGACGGCCGCCGCACCGCCATGCGGGTGCAGGACAGCCCCCTGCCCCTGCGCGCCTCGCCCAAGCCCGAGTCCCGGATCAGCGCCTATCTGCACGGCCGCTCGATCGCCGTGCTCGACAAGTGCGAGAAGGGCTGGTGCAAGCTGAAGGCCGACGGGGCCTCGGGCTGGGCGCCGGAAAACGAGTTCTGGGGCGCCAAGGAGGCGCTGCAATGCCCGGAAGCCCGCTGATCCGGGTGGTCTTCGCCGAAAAAGGGGCGTCCCGGCGGACAGTCTTCACCGATTGTCGCCGAATGTAACATTGAGGCCCGCCCCGGCGCCGTGCTAGGGGCGTTCGCATGCAAAAGAGCGCCTACACCTTCGAAGAGCTCCTGGCCTGCGGCCGGGGCGAGTTGTTCGGGCCCGGCAACGCCCAGCTGCCCGTGCCGCCGATGCTGATGTTCGATCGCATCGTCCGCATCGAGGCCGACGGCGGCGCGCACGGCAAGGGCTACATCGAGGCCGAGTTCGACATCAAGCCGGACCTCTGGTTCTTCGACTGTCACTTCATCGGCGACCCCGTCATGCCCGGCTGCCTGGGCCTGGACGCCCTGTGGCAGCTGGTCGGCTTCTTCCTCGGCTGGTCGGGGGCCCCCGGCCGCGGCCGCGCCCTGGGCGTCGGCGAGGTGAAGTTCACCGGCCAGGTCACGCCCGACGTGAAGAAGGTGGTCTACAAGATCGACCTGAAGCGTGTGATCATGCGTAAGTTGGTCATGGGCATCGCCGACGGCGTCATGGAAGCCGACGGCAAGGTCATTTACGAAACCAAGGACCTCAAGGTCGGCCTGTTCACGGCCGAACAGATGGCGGGTTGATCCAACCGACTAGCCGGCCGTTCTGCAAGGAGCCGGCTCCGGCGGATCGGGGAGAAAGAGGTACAGATATGCGTCGCGTCGTCGTCACGGGACTGGGCGTCGTCTCGTCCATCGGCAACAACGCCAACGAGGTGCTGGCTTCGCTGCGCGAAGCCAAGTCGGGCGTGATCGCCGCGCCGGAATACGCCGAGCTCGGCTTCCGCTGCCAGGTGCACGCCGCGCCCCAGATCGAATGGGAAAGCCTGGTCGATCGCCGGGCGGCGCGCTTCCTCGCGCCGGGCACGGCCTACGCCCACATCGCCATGGAGCAGGCGATCGCGGATTCCGGGCTCGAAGAGGCCGAGATCTCCAACGAGCGCACCGGCCTGATCGTTGGTTCGGGCGGCCCGTCCACCCGCGTCATCGTCGAGGCCGCGGCCACGACGAAGGAGAAGGGCCCCAAGCGGATCGGTCCGTTCGCGGTGCCCAAGGCCATGAGCTCGGGCCCGTCGGCGGTGCTGTCGACCTGGTTCAAGATCCGCGGGATCAACTATTCGATCAGCTCGGCCTGCGCGACCAGCGCTCACTGCATCGGCGCGGGCGCCGAGCAGATCCAGATGGGCAAGCAGGACATCGTCTTCGCCGGCGGCTGCGAGGAGCTGGACTGGACCCTGTCGAACCTGTTCGACGCCATGGGCGCCATGAGCAGCAACTTCAACGACCGCCCGGCCGTGGCCAGCCGCGCCTACGACAAGGACCGCGACGGCTTCGTGATCGCCGGCGGCGCCGGCATTGTCGTTCTTGAGGAGTACGAGCACGCCAAGGCGCGCGGGGCCAAGATCTACGGCGAAGTGATCGGCTACGCCGCCAACTCCGACGGCTACGACATGGTCGCCCCGTCGGGCGAGGGCGCGGCCCGCTGCATGAAGCTGGCCATGGCCCAGACCGGCGGTCGGACCATCGACTATCTGAACCCGCACGGCACCTCGACGCCGGTCGGCGACAGCAAGGAGATGGGCGCGGTGCGCGAGGTGTTCGGCGACAAGGCGCCGCTGATCTCGTCGACCAAGTCGCTGACCGGCCACAGCCTCGGCGCGGCCGGCGCGCAGGAGGCGATCTACTCGATCCTGATGCTCAAGAACGGCTTCGCCGCCGAGAGCGCCCACATCGAGAACCTCGATCCGGAGTTCGCCGACCTGCCGATCCTGCGCCAGCGGTCGGACAAGCCGCTGGACGCGGTGATGTCCAACAGCTTCGGCTTCGGCGGCACCAACGGCACGCTGATCTTCGGCCAGGTCGACTGACCTGGTCCGGGCCGCCGCGATCGATTGGGTTCGCGGCGGCGCGCGCCGCCTGTGGTCGGAAGCGGACGGGGCGGCGATGGCCGCGACCCGGCTCGTGGGCGATGCGCCCCTGCCCGCCTTTCGTCCGCTCGACGGGGTCTGGGCCGAGCTCTGCCGAGCCGCCGCCGATCCGGCTTCGCGCCTCGAAGCGCGCCTGCCCGGGCTGATCGCGGCGGGCGCCCTGCCCTACGGCCTGGTCGGCGACAGTCACGGCCGCCTGCTCTGCCGCCGCGGCCGGCGCGAGGGTCGCTGGCTGCTTCCGATCTGGAGCCTGGAGACCGGCGCCTCGGCCCGCGGCCTGTCGGCGGACGGCGGCCGCTCCGGCGCGGGCCCGCGCGTGCGCGCCGCCCTCGCCCGCCTGCTGGCGATCGAAGGCCTGCCCGTCCTGGTCAAGTTCGGCCAGGTCGACGTCGAGTTCGTGCATCCCTTCAAGCGGCTGGACGCCGGCGCGCTCGCCTTCGACGCCGCCGAGTTCGACGCCTTCGCCGACGAGACCATCGGCCGCTACGTCGATTTCCTCACCGCGACGGTTCCCGCCGGGCAGCGCGGCCGGGTGCGGGTGATGTCGCTGTTTCCGCCCACCTTGTCGGACGCCGCCTGGCGGGCCGGCTACGTCAACGCTCACATCATCGACCAGCATGGACCGGCGGACGGCGACCTGGCCGAGGTGCTGGCGGATCTTGAAGTTCCGGACCTGGCCGGGCGCACGGCGCTGCACCGGCTTGTCGGCGAGCGCCTGCGGCGCGCCGCTCAGGCCGAGGGCTTCGTCTTCGTCGACGATCTGGCGCCGTTCCTGGGCGCCGACGGCCTGGCGGATCCCGCCCTGCTCGGCGCGGCGGCCGGGCGCGACCATCACCTGGACTTCCGCGCTTCGCGCAAGGCGATGCTTGACCGGATATGGTCGATCGTCGATTGAGTAACGCCAGAGTTCGAGGCGTTGCAGAATGTCATCTCGCGTTACAGGCGCGCAGGCGCGGACGGTGTCGGCGCCTTGGATCGAAACCGATGATCTCGAAGAGCGTCTGGCCAGGGCCGACGCGCCCGAGGCGCACAAGGCCTTCGCCCGCGACCTCGCCCGCGACGGCCTGGCGGTCATCGATCTGGGCGACGCGCTGCTGGATCTCTGCGACCGCATCGACGCCGAGACCGCCCATCATTTCGAAGCCGGCGCGAAACGGGTGCACGACGCCTGGCGGCGCTGCCCGGCGATCCGCCAGGTGGCGACCCATCCGGAAATCCTGGCCTGCCTGACCCTGGCCTATGGCCGCAAGCCGTTTCCGTTCCAGAGCCTGAACTTCCATCGCGGCAGCCAGCAGGGTGTCGGCGTGGACGTCCTGCTGG
>JASGDR010000016.1:0-8724 GCA_047607095.1 Caulobacter sp. | reverse complement strand
GAGACCCTGGTGGGTCTTGGCCGCACGCCCCACAGCGGGGCGCGAGGCCTGTCCGAAAGCGACCGCCGGGCCGTGGCCCGCGCCCTCGAACAGACCGACCTCGTGGACCTGGCCCGCCGGGAGGTGAAGAGCCTGTCCGGCGGCGAACGCGGCCGGGCGCTGTTCGCCCGGGTGCTGGCGGGAGAGCCGTCGTGGCTGCTGGCCGACGAGCCTCTGGCCGGCCTCGACCCCGGCCATCAGCTGGACGCGGTGGACCTGATGCGCGGCTTCGCCGCCGGGGAAGGTCGGGGCGTGGTCATGACCCTGCACGACCTGGCCGTCGCCGCCCGCCTGGCCGACCGGGTGCTGGTGCTGGTGGACGGGCGCCTGATCGCCGACGGCCCGCCGCGCGAAGCCTTGACCCCCGAGGTTCTGGCCAGGGCCTATGGAGTCACGGCAAGGGTGGTCGAGGGCGAGACGGGCCCGCTGATCGAACTGGTCGGACGCCATGGCTGAACCGCTGCTGCTCGCCCCTCCCCTGGCCCTCCTGATCGAGGCGCTGGTCGGCTATCCGGCGAGCCTGCACGCGGCCATCCCGCACCCGGTGACCTGGGTCGGCAAGGCCATCGACGCCATGGAGCGGCGCTGGAACCGGCCGGAGACCTCGGAGCTGCGCCGCCGGGAGCGGGGCGTCGGCGTCGTGGCGATCCTGGTGCTGGGCGCGGTGCTGATCGGCGGCGCGCTGGAGGCGGCGTTCGACAGCGGCCTGTCGGCGACTCTGGTCGTGGCGCTGCTGGCCACGCTGGGCCTGGCCCAACGCAGCCTGCACCAGCACGTCATGGCCGTGCTCGATCCGCTGGAGGCCGGCGACCTGCCCGCCGCCCGCACGGCCGTGGGCCGCATCGTCGGCCGCGACGTCGACGACCTCGACCTGCACGGCGTCACGGCCGCGGCGCTGGAGAGCCTGGCCGAAAGCTTCAACGACGGCGTGGTGGCCCCGGCCTCGTGGCTGACCCTGTTCGGCCTGCCCGGCCTCTTCGCCTACAAGGCGGTGAACACCGCCGACAGCCAGATCGGCCACATGGAGCCGCGCTGGCGATCGTTCGGCTGGGCCGCCGCCAGGACCGACGACGTGATGAACTTCGTCCCCGCGCGACTGGCCGGCGGGCTGATCTGCGTGGCCGCCGGCTGGAAGGGCTGGGCGATCATGCGCCGCGACGCGCGCAAGCACGCCTCGCCCAACGCCGGCTGGCCCGAGGCCGCCATGGCCGGGGCCCTGGGCGTCAAGCTGGGCGGACCGGCCCGCTACGACGGCGAGGCCGCCGAGCGTCCGAGCTTCGGCGACGGCCGCGCGCCCGACCTGACCGACCTGCGCCGGGGCCTGCGGATCTATCGCCGGGCCTGCGTCCTGCTGTGGCTGCTGGTCGCCGCGGCCTGCGCGGCGGGCTGGAGACTTGTGCAATGACCTTCACGCCCCCGCCGATCCCCGCCGTCGACCGCGCCCTGGAAGCGGGCCTGCGCGCCAGGCTGGACGGCAAGGCCAAGCCGCCCGGATCGCTGGGCCGGATCGAGGACCTGGCCGTCCGGCTGGGCCTGATCGAGGGAAACCAGTCGCCCCGCGCCGCCACGACCGCCCTGCTGGTGTTCGCCGGCGACCACGGACTGACGGAAGAAGGCGTCTCCAGCTATCCGTCCAGCGTGACCGTCGCCATGGTCGGCCTGTTCCTGAGCGGCCGCTCCAGCGTCAACGCCTTCGCCGAGGCCTCCGGCGTTTCGGTGAAGGTGGTGGACGCCGGCGTCGCCGCCGAGCTGCCGGCCCATCCCGGCCTGATCGACGCCAAAGTGCGCCCGGGCGCCCGCAACGCCGCCCGCGAACCGGCTCTGACGCCCGAAGAGACCGCCCTGGCCCTGACGCGCGGGATCGAGATCGCCGGCCGCGCCCTCGATGAGGCCGACGTGCTGGCCATAGGCGAGATGGGCATCGGCAACAGCTCGGCCGCGGCTCTGGTCATGCACCGCCTAGCGCCCGCGCCGCTGGAAGCGTGCGTGGGCCTGGGCACCGGCCACGACGAAGCGGGCCTGGCCCGCAAGGCCGCCGCCATCGCCCGCGCCGCCGCCCGCAGCGACGCGACCGGGCCCTTCGCCGTGCTGGGAGAGTTCGGCGGCTGCGAGATCGCCATGATGGCCGGCGCGGTGCTGGGCGCGGCCGCGCGCCGGCGGCCGGTGTTGGTCGACGGCTTCATCGCCACGGCCGCGGCCCTGGCCGCCGCGCGCCTGGCCCCCGAAGCCCTGGACTACTGCGTCTTCGCCCACGGCTCGGCCGAGAAGGGCCACGCGGCGATGCTGTCGGCCCTGGGCGCCGAACCGCTGCTGGACCTTGGCCTGCGGCTGGGCGAAGGCACGGGCGCGGCCCTGGCCGCGCCGCTGCTGTCGGCGGCCGCCAATCTGCTCAACGAGGTCGCCGACCTCGCCGACGTGCTGGGATGATCGGCCGGCAGGTCCAGCTGCTGATCTGCGCGGTGCAGTTCCTGACCCGGCTGCCCACCCCGCCCCTGCGCGGCTTCGAGCCCGACTGGATCACCCGCTCGGCCCGCTACTTCCCGCTGGCGGGCCTGCTGGTGGGCGGGATCTGCGCCCTGGTGCTGCTGGCCGCGAGCCGGGTCTGGGACGGCTGGGTTCCCGCGATCCTCGCCCTGGGCGCGGGTTTCCTGCTGACCGGCGGCTTCCACGAGGACGGCCTGGCCGACACCGCCGACGGCCTGGGCGGCGGCCAGACCCGCGAGCGGCGGCTGGAGATCATGAAGGACAGCCGCGTCGGGACCTACGGCGTGCTGGCCCTGCTGGCGGTGCTGGGCGCCAAGGCCGCGACCCTGGCGACGCTGACGCCGCTGAACGCGGCCCTGGCCCTGCTGGCCGCCCACGGCGTGGGGCGCACGGCGGCCGTCGCCGTCATGGCCGCCCTGCCCCACGTCAGCGACCGCGCCGACGCCAAGTACAAGCCCGCGCCCGACGGCGTGAAGCCGGCCGAGGTCCTGCTCGCCGCCGCGCTCGGCCTGTGGCCGCTGCTGCTGGTCCCGCCGACCGCCGCCCTGGCGGCTCTGGCCCTGGCGGCCGCGCTCGCCGCGGTCCTGGCCCTGCTGGCCCGCCGGCTGATCGGCGGCTATGTCGGCGACGTGCTGGGCGGGATCGAACAGGTCGCCGAGCTGGGCGCGCTGCTGGGGCTGGCGGCGGTGCTGGCGTGATCCTGGCGGTCTGCCCGCTGAGCCGGCTGGACGCGCACCTGGCGGCCCACCGTCCCTCGCATGTCGTCACCCTGCTGTCGCCCGCCGCCGAACCGCCGACGATCCAGGGCGCCGAACGCCTGCGCCTGACCTTCCACGACATCGCCGAGCCGCGCGCCGACCTCACGCCGCCGGACGCCGGCATGATCGCCCGGCTGCTGGCCTTCGCCGACGACTGGACGGGCGAGCGGCCGCTGCTGCTGCACTGCTACGCGGGCGTCAGTCGCTCGACGGCGGCCGCCTACATCCTGGCCTGCGCCCGCCGTCCCGACCGCGACGAGGCCGACCTGGCCCGGACCCTGCGCCGCCTGTCGCCCTCGGCCACCCCCAACCGGCTGATGGTCGCCCTAGCCGACGCGGGACTGAAGCGAGACGGACGGATGACCGCGGCGGTCGAGGCCATGGGGCGCGGCGCGGAGGCCTTCGAGGGCGAGGCCTTCGCCTGGGACCTGGCCAAGACGCCCGATCAGTAGGTGACCGTCGCCACCACCTGATCGCCATAGGTCGCGGGCGCGGGCGTGGTCTGGGCCGGCACGCGGCCGTAGAGCGTCAGCGGCTGGGCGCCGCCCGTGCCGGTTCCTCCCACCGTCTGTCCCGCGGTCGATCCCCACGGCGAGCCGCGCGCATTGTCCTGGTAGATGCCGTAGGTGACGTACTCGGTTCCAGCCTTCATCCGGCGCGCCGTGGCCGAGGTTCCCTGCTGGCCGTTGTCGAGCCCGATGGCGTAGGGCGTGTCCTTGGTGCAGGTCACCGACATGGCGCTCTGGGCGTCCTTGTCCGCGCTGAGCACGCCGGCGGAGCCGAAGGCCAGGTTGCCGGTCGAGATCGTGCAGTCGGGGATCAGGGTCGCGCTGTAGGTGAAGGTGGCCGGCACGACGGCGTAGCCGATGGTCACCCCGGCGCAGGTCAGCAGGTTCAGGCCCCAGAAGAAGTTCTGGCCCGAGAAGCTGGTCGAATAGGCCCCGGGAACCGTCGTCGTCGTCGTGGTCAGCCGCAGATAGACGGTCTGGTTGACATTGATCGAGGTGCCGGTTCCGGGATTGGCGCTGATGGTCGGCACCGTGCCGAACACGAGCAGGGCCGAGGAGCCCCAAGGCTGGGTGCGGCCGGAGTCCTGATAGATCTGGAACGCCACGGTCGCCCCGCCGGGCCCGACCATGTAGCGCTGGCCCGAGCCGTTGCTGCCGCCGGAGCCGGCGTCGAGGTTGGGGCACAGCGACACCGGGATCAGCGACGTCAGCCCCGTGCAGCTGAAGTTGAGGTTGGCGGTCGCATCCACCGTGCCCGCCGTCAACGGACTGAGGCTGGAGCCCAGATTGACGCTGGTGACCGAGGCGTTGCAGCTGGCCGCGGCCTGGGCCGAGGACGGCGCGCCGAACCAGACGAGAGCGGCGACGAGCAGGCCGGCCAGCGCCGCGAAGCGGACGCGCCAGGCGCTAACGGCAGACGGCGTCGACCACATGCCGGCCTCCCTCGCTGGCCGCGCCGAGCACCATGCGCGCGGAGCACTCGTTTCCATCCTCGACGATAACGCGCAGATCGGCGTCTTCGGTCACGCCGGTCAGGAAGGTCTGCCCGTCGTAGCCGACGATGGCCCGTTCGGCGACGCCGCTCCGGATCACCTCGGCGCCGGGCGGCACGAAGCTTCCGTCGGGGCGGCGCAGGGTCAGCAGCACGGCCGGCGGGCTCTTGCCGACGCCGAAGCGGACGATCGCGCCGCCGTTGGCCATCGGCGTGACCGTGCGTTCGGTCTGGGCCGCCTCGAGCTCCAGCGGCAGGTCCTGGCTGTCGATCGACAGACGGTTGACGTCGAAGGCCTCGAGATTGCGCACCAGCAGACGGCCGTTGCGGTCGCTGCGGCCCACCTTCTGGTTCTGATAGAGCACCGGCACGTCCGGCGCGCCGACCTCGACCAGGGCGAACGAGCCTTCGAGGCGGTTGGTGGTCGCGGCCGCGCCGCCCATCCAGGCCACCGCGCCGTCGACCTGGACCTGGCCCCGCACCGCGCCGTCGGCGTACTGGGCCGCAGCGGAGACGCGGGCGTTGCGGCCGCGATAGGCCGCCTGCCCCTCGAAACCCTGCCGGGCGCCCTGCTCGATCCGGGCCCGCCAGCCGTAGGTTCCGTCGGCCTGGGTTTCGGCGCGGCTGGCCTCGACGAAGGCCGTGGTGTCGCCGCCCTGGACCTGCACGCCCGCGGAGGAGGAGCTGCGCGACCCCAGCGGTATCGACAGGCCCAGGAAGGCCCCCGCGTCGCGCCGCTCGCCCTTGCTGACATAGGCGGTGGCGTAGGCCGTCAGGCGCTCTGCGAAGGTATGGCGCAGCGAGCCGCTCCACACCTGCCGGCGGGGCCCCGAAGCGGCCGTCTGGGCGCTGTAGGAGGCGCTGGCCACCGGCGCTTCGCCCTTGCGCATCAGCAGGGCCAGACGCAGCGGCGTGGACACGGTGACCTGGTCGATGGCGCGCGACGGCTCGTCGCCGCCCATCTTCCAGTTGCGATAGAAGGACGGCCGCGAGGTGACCGCGGCGAGGTCGCGATACCCCTCCGTCGTCCGCATGCTCATGCCCGACAGGTAGAACCCGGCGAAACGGCTGTCGAAGACCACGGCCGCCAGGGCCCCGCTCTCGTCGTCGGTGCGGCTGCCCACGCCCGAGACCGACACGACCCCGAGACCGCCGACCTGAGCCGTCAGACCGCCGCCGGCCTGGACGAGACCGGCTCCGGCCTCGACATGCGCCTCCATGGTCAGGGCGTCCAGCAGGCCGTAGCGCAGGCTGACCGAGGCGATCGGCGAATTCGCATAGTCGGCGGACTCGACGCCGAAACCCCGGCGGGCGAACCCGGCCTCGGCCGAGAAGTCGGCCAGGCCCTTGCGCAGCAGCAGGGGCGTGGCGAAGAACGGCGCGCTCACCGCCACCTGCCGTCCGGCGGCGTCGGCCAGGACCAGCCGCACGTCGCTGTAGCCCTGGCCCGGCGGCAGGCCGTCGATCTCGATCGGACCCGCCCCGACCGGGCGGCTGAGGATGCGGGTGTCGTTGACGTAGAGTTCGAGGGTCGAGGGCGCGGCGGCGGTGGCGGCCAGGCGCGGCGAAGGCATGGTGACGATGTCGGGCCGGGTGGCGAAGTCTCGCCGCAGTTGGAAGCCGGCCATGCGGATCGGGCGCGTCCAGGCGAAGCCGCCGTTGATGTAGTCGCCGGCCTTCAGCCCCAGCATGCGGCGCGGCTCGTACCATGACCAGGTGGTGTCGAGCCGCACGATCCGCCCTTCGTCGCCGACGCGGCTGGCCGCGAGGCTGCTGGACAGGGTTCCGAACCGGCCGAACACCCGGGCGTCGAGCGCCAGGCCCAGCGAATCCACGCCCAGGCCGTCGTCTTCGTCGATCTGCCCGCCGTCGGCCGAGAACGTGTAGTTGAGCACCGCGCCCAGGTCCTGGCGCGGCGCGCCCGCCGCCTCGCGACGGTAGGCGAGGTCGAAGCGCTGGATGGCCAGGAGCGCGATGTCGGCCGTGACCATCAACCGCTGGCCGACGTCGTCATAGCCGGCCGACAGCCCGCGCACGGTGGACAGGTCCACTTCGCCCAGACCTTCCGAGGTCAGGCCCACGGCCCGCATCTCGTCGGCCCGCATCTGCAGCCGCCCGTCGGCCTCGCGCGCGACCGCGGCCACCAGGCCGGTGTTGCGCCCGTTGATCCAGACTTCCAGCTGCAGGTCCTCGCGCATCGTCTCGACGGCCTTCAGATCGGGCAAGGGCAGATCCTGAGCCGAGGCCGAGGCTCCCAGGGCGGCGAAGGCGAGACCCAGGACGACCGCTTCAGTCGCTCTTGAGCGGCGCATCGATGGGCCCGGTGTCGGTGTCGGCGATCAGCCGCACGCCGGCGGCGGGCTGGAACGCCCCCGCGGGCCAGGAGACTTCCGCTCCGGGCAGAACGTAACCAACGAGGCCCTTGCGTTCGGCAAGGACCGCGCCGCTGGCGTCGCCGATGCGCAGGTTGGCCAGGCGCAGGCGGCGGGTTCCGGTGTTGCGCCCGACGAGGGCCGCGCCGCCGTCGCCGGACGGCTGCAGTCGCCACTCGATCTTGGGCCGCTCGCGACCTGAACCGAAGAACAGCGGAATGGAGTGGCGCATCAGCAGCGTCACCTGCCGGCCGGATTCGCTGAGCGGCGGCGGCAGTTCGTCGACGATCAGGCGGTAGGACTCCTCGCCCTCGGGCGGGCGACCGTCCAGCCTCACCACCCGCACCGTGCGGCTGGCGCCCGGATCGACCTTGGCGATCGGCGGGCTGGCGACCACGCCGGTGGCGGGCACGAGCACGTCGCGGCCGTTGGCCTGGGTCCAGCGGAAAACCCGGATCTGGACGTTCAGGGGCGCGGCGTCGTCGTTCTGCAGCGTCAACGTGGTCGCGTTCTGGCCCGCGGGCAGGTCCAGGCTCACGGGGCTGACGCGCAGCGACGCGGCGGTCGCCTGCGCGCCGCCGAGCGCGGCCAGGGCCAGACCGGCCAGGAGAGCGACCGCGCGCATGTCAGTAGGTGATCGTCACCGCGACGAGGTCGCTGTAGGCGCCCTGAGCCGGGGTGGATTGGGCCGAGACGCGGCCGTAGGCGGTGTAGGACTGCACGGCGCCGTTGCCGGTGCCGGCCTGGGTGTCGACGTTCTGGGTGACGCCCCAGACCTGGCTGCGGCTCGCGTCGCGGTAGAGGCTGTAGCTCACCGTGTCGTTGGCGGCGCTGGTCATCTTGCGCGTCGAGACCGTGGCGCCGGTTCCCGCGCCGGCGCTCAGCGCGACCGTGTAGGGCGTGGAGTTCGTGCACTGCACGCCGATAGTGCTCGTAGTATCGATGTTGGCGTCGATGACGCCGTGCGACCCGAAGCTGAGGTTAGAAGCCGACTGAACCTTGCATTCGCCTTGAATGGTCAAGTTGACCTGAAAGGAACTCGACGCCGTAGCGGCCGTCGCCGACCCGGACATCGCCATGACCGCGAAGGTTCCAATGACGAAAACTGAAGTCGCTATTTTTTTCATGTCCGGCCGCCCCTTCTGGAAATTCGAACAGGTTTTCACTCGCGTAAGACTTGCGACCCTCGCCATTGCCGAGTGATTAACGCGTATTAGGGGTCCCTGCGGCGGCCTGCCGCACATCTTTCGTTCGCCTTGATGGGGAATTTCGATACACGCCTCTATCGAAAGTAGCGTGAAGTCCAATTTGTGGACGCGGAAAGATTGAGTCAGTAAGGAAAACACTGGTTTTCGACCAGCGTTAGGCAAGCTTGGCCTTCACAACGGAATTTCGCCCTTTTCCGCAAAGTCCGGATCGGGCGCAGAGGCAAGATGTCGCACCGCCGGCGCCCCGAAAAATGTCCCTGACCCCGCCACCGGGCCCCACGTCGCCATCGAAACGCCCGCTTTCGACAAAATCGGGAGCCGCGCTCCAATCCGCGGCGCTCTCCATGCGCCAGGATCATGAGG
>JASGDR010000015.1:0-9590 GCA_047607095.1 Caulobacter sp. | reverse complement strand
CGATCGAGGCCAGCGCCGTCAGCGCGGCGACGGCCGCCAGCAGGGCGGGATTGAACAGCCGGCCGATCCGCTCGTATGCGGCCGCGCCGGACGGCGCGAAGAAGCGTTCGACCACGCCGTCCTGGCGCTGGAAGACCAGCAGAGCGGCGCCGTCGGCGGCCTTGAACACGTCCTCGCGATCGGTCGGGATCCAGAGGCGGGTCTCGCCGTCGGTGGTCACGGCCAGGCCGCCCTGGCTGCTGGCGCGCACCTTGGCCACGCCGGTCAGGCGGCCGACGAAACCCTCCAGGCCGCCATAGGCGCGACGGTCGGTCAGGTAGTCGCCTTCATAGGCCAGGGCGGCCTCCGGGCTCAGGGGCGTGAACGCGGGCACGGAGCGGGCGGGGGCGTAGAAGCGTTCGACGATCGAGGCGGGCAGGGCGGCCGGCAGGCCCCGGCCGGTGTCGGTGTTGACCGAGACGAAGATCCCCAGGCCCAGGTCCGGGACCAGCACCATGTTGGAGTGGAACCACAGGGTCGCGCCGGCGTGGCCGAATCCGCGGCGGCCGCCGGGCAGCGCGATGTCCTGGAAGCCCGCGTTCCAGCCGGCGGCGGCGGGCGCGGGGCGATAGCTCGTCGTGCGGAAGGCCTGGGCGGCGCGCTGCGAGAAGACCGTGCGGCCGTCGATCGTTCCGCCGTCGAGGAGCAGGGTCATGTAGCGGGCCATGTCGGCGGCGGTGCTCGAGGCCGAGCCCGCCGGCGCGATCTGGCCGATGAACTCCACCGGCTGAGCTTCCAGGCCCAGGGGCGTCCAGTGATAGCCCTCGGCCAGGTCGGCGGCCAGGGCCGGCGCCATGGGCGCGGGCAGGTCGTCACGCCAGGCGCGGGGCTCGCGGAAGGTGGTGCGGCGCAGGCCCGCCGGCACGATCACCCGTTCGGCGATCAGGTCCTCGAAGGGCTTGGCGCCGGTATTGGCCAGGGCCGCGCCGACCAGGGCGACTCCGTAGTTCGAATAGGCCGGCAGCACGCCCGGCTCGCGCACGCGGTTCGGGCGCTCCTGGCGCAGATAGACGTCCAGCGGCCGCACGCGACGCTCGTCGCGCTCGAACAACTGCCCCAGGACCCGGTCCTCGAAACCGGCGGTGTGGGTGTAGAGGTCGCGCACGCGCACCGGCGTCTTCTTGCCCTGGTCGCGGACCTGCAGCTTCTCGGGCAGGTAGACGTTGATCGGCGCGTCGGCGCGGATGCGTCCGGCGTCGATCTCGTTCTGCAGGGCGATCCAGGTGAAGGTCTTGGAGATCGAGCCGATGCGGAACAGCGTGCGGTCCGGATCGACGGCCTTGCCGCGCGCCAGGTCGGCCGCGCCGTAGCCCTTCTTCAGCACCACCTGGCCGTTCTGGACGACCGAGATGGTCACCCCGGCGATGTGGTCCTCGGCCATGGCCCGGCGCACGGCGCCGTCGACGAAGGCCTCGAGTTCGGGCGCGGGCAGAGGTGTGACGCCGGGCGGGGCGACGACCGGCGGCGGAACGGCGACCGGGACGGCCGGCGGCGCGACGGCGCGGCGGAAGCTCGGTCGAGGGGCTGAGGGCGTCGCGGCCGTCGAAGGGGCGGTGGGCGCGGTCGTCGCGGTCGCCGTCGACGCGCCGTCCTGACTGGTGGCGCTTCCCGCCCCCGCGAGCCAGAGACCGACGATCGCCGCGCACCGCACGGCCTTGGACGACATACGCAACGTCACGAACCCCACCTCGTCGGCTAACGCGTCAGAAGGGTCTTCTTAGGCCAATTCGCCGGGCGAGGGACACCTGGGCCGGGAAGAAAATCGCGCCCGATCCGGGGCGGCTGTTCAATTTTCGGCCGATGGCGGCGAGGCCTTCGGCGCGGGCGCCGGTTTGTGGGCCTTGGCGAAAGCGTAGAGCGGCAGCAGAGGGCGCAGCTCGGGGCCGATCCACAGCTGCGGTTCCGACGGCGGGCGGGCGCCGGTGTCGATCTCCTTGCGGGCGACGCAGGCCTGCACCGCCCGGCCCAGGGCGGCGAAGTCGTGGGCCTTGCCGATCTCGCTCAGGAAACAGTCGTCGAAATAGGGGTAGCGGTCGCTCTCGCCGCAGCCGAACGAGGTGCGGTCCGGACGCGCGGCGGTCAGGATCATGCGATCGTCGCGCTCCAGCGGCGGCACGAACACGCCCGAGAAGCAGGCCGAGATGACCACGATAGACGGCCGCCCCGGGCAGGCGGAATCCATCAGGGCGGCCAGGCGCTCGGGACGCAGGATCTGTTCGCCCAGCACCACGCCCTCGGGCGCGCCGTGCGAGGTGATGTAGACGAGGCAGCCGGCGGTCGACGCCTCGGCGGCGGATTTCAGCCCGGCATGGATGGCCCTGGGGACCGAAGCCTGGACGGTCTGCTTCGGATAGCGCTTGGGGCGCACCGAGAACTGGGCGGGCGGTGGAAAGCCGATGGCTTCCAGGCTTTGGGCCACGTCATGCCGGGCGTTGTCGAAGGCTTCGGTCGAGCCGCCGCCATGGGCGCGCCAGTCGCCGGCGATCACCACCGAGGCCCAATGGTCGAACGGGTTCTCGGCGCGAGCCGGCGCGGCCGCCAGGCAGGCCAGCATCAGTCCGACCAGAAAGCCCGCCGCTCGCCGCATTCCGTGTGATCCCTATTTCTTGAACTTGGCGAAGGGCGTCGGCAGGGCCGTGCCCGTGGAGGTCGCCAGCAGGCGGCCTTCGGCGTCGTAGAGTTCGCCTTCCATGAAGCAGACCGTACGGCCCCACTTCACCACCCGGCCGACGCCGCGCAGCGGGCCGGGCAGCGCCGGGCGCAGAAAGCTGGTCTTCATCTCGAGCGTGGGCACGACGTGGGTCATGCCCGAGGTGATCAGGCCGGCCACCGACATGCATTCGTCGAGCATCGCGCAGACGAAGCCGCCCTGGATCTGGCCCATCGGATTGGCCAGCAGATCGGCGCGGGCGTCGAAGGCGATTTCGATCCTTCGTTCGGCCTGGCTGACGGCGGTCAAACGAAAGCCCAGCGTCGAGGCGCTGGGCGGCACGTTCTTCGAGGCGTGGAAGCGCGCGAGGATCGCCTCGTCGGTGAGGGCTTGGGTCTCCTCCGAGGCGATGTCGCTCAAGGCCTATTTCTTCCGGAACTGGTCGAGGGAGATGATCTTGGGGGCCTCGTCGCCATCGGCGGCGGGCGGGGTCGGTTCGGGCTCGGGCTCGACCGGCGCGGGCTCGATTTCCGGCGCCTCGAACTGCAGGGCGAACTGCACCGACGGGTCGTAGAAGCGGGTCACGGCCGAATAGGGGATCGACAGGCGCTTGGGCTGGCCGCCGAACTTCAGCGTCACCGAGAAGAAGGTCTCGCCCGGGGCGAGATCCCAGTACTGGTGCTGCAGGATGATCGTCATCTCGTCCGGGTACTTCGAGAGCAGGTCCTGCGGGGCGGAGACGCCCGCCGCCTGGGTCTTGAAGGTGATGTAGAGATGGTGCGGCTCGGGCAGGCCGCCGGGCGCGGCGGCCTTCTTAAGCGCGGCCTTCACGACGCCGCGCAGGGCGTCCTGGGCCATGGCCTCGTACTGCATCAGGTCTTCGGTCGGAGGAGTGCGGGCCATGGATCTTCGATTAAGCAAAAACGAAATTCGAAGAGTCAGCGTAACGCGTCGCGGGCCTTCGGCAAAGGCGCCCGCTTGCGGTAGCGATATACTATTTTAGCGGGTGTCGTCTCCGGCCCGCCGCCGGCGGTCGCGGAGCTCGGGAGCCCGGGCGCGATGTTCCAGCCACGCGTGAGTTCGGAGCCGATGAACGCCGCGCCGAGTCGAGCTGCGGAATGAATGTGAGGAGGTGGAGGGATTCTGTCGCCAGGCTCCCCCATTCCTTCTCGATCAGAGAGGAGGGAGCCGTCCGCATTCCAGGGAAGTGGAGGGATTCTGTTGCCAGGCTCCCTCCGGGCCCCGCCTAGGGATCTGAACCCCTAGGACTTAAGAGGCGAATTCACCGGCGCTGCATTACGCAGCGACAGCGAACTCTTCAGCGAAGTTATCGTTCGCATTTAGTTTAATGGCCCGAAACGGTGGGCCAAGCCGAGAGAAAGCAAACACCTTTACACGTCTGTCGATGCTGATCGGCCCCATGCAGTCCCGTGATAACTCGGGAGAGATTTGGTGGAGCCGCCGGGAATCGCACCCGGGTCCAGTCCGCTTATTACGTGCGCGTTTATCCCCATAGTTCGGCCGAAGCCGGACAAATCCAATATAGGGGTTCGTCCGCGCCGATGGAAGGGCGAGCGTCAAACGCTCCCCAGGCTGAGGCGTCCCTCGGCGAGGCGTCCGGTGACCACGGCGCCGTGGTCCTCGAAAAGTTTCAGGGTCTCGCCGACCAGCACGTAGGCGCCGGTGAAGACGCTGCGGGGCTCGGCGTGCACCTCGACGAAGCGGCCGTCGGGACGCAGTTCCAGGCTGTAGCGGCCATCGGGCGAGGACCAGACGCCGGAGACGGGGAGGTGGTCGATCATCATGGCAGGATCCTCCAGGCGGTAGCGGACGAGAGCAGGGCGGGCAGGGCGGTCACGACGGCGGCGCCGGCCAGCAGGGCGGCGACGAACCAGCGCGGAGCCGCCGTCGCGCGACGGGGCGTGTAGCGGGTCATGGCTTGGCTTTGGTTTTGGGGGAGCGCCGCAGGCAGCTGCGGCGGTACGAGGCCACTATGACCCGGCGGTGCGTCCAGCCGGTAGAGCGATGCTCCGCATTGATTGCACGATCCTACGGATCAGCGCGGCGGGGCGCCCGGATCGACGGGGCTGTCCGGAGCATCGGCCGGCGGATCAGGCTCGTCCTCGTCGTCAACCGGCACGGCCGCCGGCTGCGGACGGTTGGAGGCGCCGGCCTTCAGGCGGCCGCCCTGCGCCAGCAGGTCGGCATAGGCCTTGGCCTGGCGCGAGAAATCCCCGCCGCGCGGCAGCACCGCGTCGAACAGGGGATCGCGCCCGGCCGCCGCGCCGACCACGGCCGACAGCACGTCGGCGATCGAGCCGACCTCGGCGTCGTCGCAGGCGCGGCGCAGGTGGCGGGCCTGGCCGGGAACGAGCAGCGTGACGTCCCAGGAGACGCCGTCGACGCACAGCCCCTCGATCGCTCCGCCGCCGAAGTCGACGATGACGCTGCGCGGCTGGCTCCAGGTCGGATCGCCGGCCAGGGCCCTGAACGTGGGGATGCGTTCGCCCGGCAGTTCGGCGTCGATATCGACCCGGCGGCCGATCTCGGGGGTGCAGCAGCCCAGTCCCGCGCGGGCCTGGACGAAGGCGCGGCCATCGCGCCGCACGGTGATCCGGATCACGGCCTGGCGGACGCCCCGCGCGGGGCGGGCCCAGGCCTCGAGCACCAGTTCGCCCCGGCGCACCAGTTGCGTCTGCAGGGGCTGCAGGCCCCAGAGGCGGTAGAGCAGGGGATCGACGCCGTTGTCGATCGGAACGGGCTGTTCCTTGCGCCCCAGCCGCCGGCCGGCCAGCGGATCGACCTCGGATGAGGGGCGGGGAATTTCATTCGACCACCAGGCGGCGGGATCCGGCGGCGGGGCCGGGGCGACGGGCGTAACCGGCTGGCCCTGCGCCGAGAGCGCCAGGGCTCCCGCTAAGACGGCCGATCCGATCGCGCCCATGGCCCGTTACATCCCTTCGACGCCCCGCTCGATGGAAAGGACGCCGGTGCGGGAAAGTTCCACCAGGCCGAGCGGCCGCATCAGGTCGAGGAACTTGTCGATCTTGGAGGGCGCGCCCGAGATCTCGAAGACGAAGCTTTCCAGCGTCGTGTCGACCGGCTTGGCGCGGAAGATCTCGGCGATGCGCAGGGCCTCGACGCGGTCGGGACCCGAGCCGCGCACCTTGACCAGGGCCAGCTCGCGCTCGACGCCGTTCGGGTCGCGGGTCACGTCGTGCACGCGGCGGACGTTGACCACCTTGTTCAGCTGGGCCTCGATCTGGTCGAGCACCTGGCGCGTACCGCGCGTGACCACGGTGATGCGGCTGGTGTGGGCCTTGCGGTCGGTCTCGGCGACGGTGAGGCTCTCGATGTTGTAGCCGCGGGCGGCGAACAGGCCGACCACGCGATGCAGCACGCCCGGCTCGTTGTCGACCAGCAGGGCGAAGGTCGCGGTCTGCTCGGCCTGCTCGTTGGGGCTGAGGTCGTAGGCCGAGGCGGGGGCGGGTTGGACGTTGGCGGTCATCAGGCGCGCTTCTTTTCTGCTTTGGCCACGTACTGGCGGAGCACGCGGTTGATTTCGGTCTGATAGGGCTTGCCGCCCGCATGTTCCTTGAACCAGCCGACGAGGTCGGCGTCGAGCGCCACCGCGTCCGGATGGGCCAGGGCCTGGCCTTGGGCGGGACGCCGGGCCAAGCGGGCGTTCTCGTACGGCGCTTCGGGAATGTCTGTCGTGTCGATCCGGTCGTCAGGCAACGCGTCCAGTTTGGCCAGTCGTTCGCGTTGCTCGTCGCTAAGCGTTGTCTTGTTCATAGACCTTGCGCTCCCAGGGAGTCGCCTTTCGCGCGCTGATGATGCGAACGCGTTCCGCGCCTGCATCGCCGACATAGATGTGAACCACCAGCAGCACCGTCACAAGACCGACTACGCCCACGGCATGCCAGCGTTGTTCGTGGTCGACCACCCTATCCGGGTAGATAACGTGCAGCGGGTCCGCCCAGACCATGGTGGCGTCGTCGAACGACACGCCATGCTTGGAAAGATTGGACTTCGCCTTTTCCGGGTCCCAGTCGAATATCGGCATGGGCGCATTTTCGTTGAATGCGCCCATGAATTGTCAAGCTCAGACCAGTCCCGCGCCGTCCTCGCCGATGACGTTCCCGATATCCTCGACCTCGCCCATGATCATCTCGTTGTGGGCCTTGCCCGAGGGGATCATCGGCAGGCAGTTCTCGTGCTTCTCGACGCGGCAGTCGAAGATCACCGGCTTGTCGCTGTTGATCATCTCCAGGATCTTGGCGTCCAGCTCGGCCGGGTCCGAGCAGCGGATGCCGACGGCGCCGTAGGCCTCGGCCAGCTTCACGAAGTCAGGCAGGCTGTCGGAATAGGAGTGGCTGTACCGCTCGCCGTGCAGCAGCTGCTGCCACTGGCGGACCATGCCCATCCATTCGTTGTTCAGGATGAAGATCTTGACCGGCAGATCGAACTGGATCGCCGTCGACAGCTCCTGGATGCACATCTGGATCGAGGCTTCGCCGGCGATGTCGACGACCAGGCTCTTGGGGTGGGCCAGCTGCACGCCCAGGGCGGCGGGCAGGCCGTAGCCCATGGTGCCCAGGCCGCCCGAGGTCATCCAGCGGTTCGGCTCCTCGAAGCGGAAGAACTGCGCGGCCCACATCTGGTGCTGGCCGACCTCGGTGGTGATGTAGACGTCCTTGTCCTTGGACAGCTCGTACAGGCGCTGGATGGCGTACTGCGGCTTGATGACCGTGTCGGAACGCTTGTAGGCGAGGCACTGGCGGGCGCGCCACGCATCGATCTGTGCCCACCAGTCGCTCAGGGCGGCCTTGTTGGGCTGGTGGCCGGCGGTCTTCCAAGCCTCGATCAGGTCTTCGAGAACGCTGCCGGCGTCGCCGACGATCGGCAGGTCGACGCGGACGTTCTTGTTGATCGACGAGGCGTCGATGTCGATGTGGATCTTCTTGCTGCCCGGCGAGAAGGCGTCCAGGCGGCCGGTGACGCGGTCGTCGAAGCGGGCGCCGACGCAGATCATGACGTCGCAGTCGTGCATAGCGTTGTTGGCTTCGAACGTGCCGTGCATGCCCAGCATGCCCAGCCACGCCGGATCGGCCGCCGGGAAGGCGCCCAGGCCCATCAGGGTCGAGGTGACCGGCGCGCCGGTCAGGGCGGCGAACTCGCGCAGCTTCTCGCTGGCCTTGGGGCCGGCGTTGATGACCCCGCCGCCGGTGTAGAAGATCGGCCGGCGGGCCTGGGCGATCATCTTGGCGGCCTCGGCGATGCGGCCGGCGTCGCCCTTGATGCGCGGCGAATAGGCGTGGTTCGAGGCGACCTCGGTCGGGCCGTAGTATTCACCCTTGGCGAACTGGACGTCCTTGGGAATATCGATCAGCACCGGGCCCGGACGGCCGGTGGTGGCGATCTTGAAGGCCTCGTGGATGATCTGCGGCAGGTCGCGGACGTCTTTGACCAGGTAGTTGTGCTTGGTGCACGAGCGGGTCATGCCGACGGTGTCGGCTTCCTGGAAGGCGTCGGTGCCGATCAGGTGGGTGGGGACCTGGCCGGTGATGACGACCATCGGGATCGAGTCCATCAGGGCGTCCATGATGCCGGTGATGGCGTTGGTCGCGCCGGGGCCCGAGGTGACCAGGACGACGCCCGGCTTGCCCGAGCTGCGGGCGTAGCCCTCGGCGGCGTGGGTCGCGCCCTGTTCGTGACGGACCAGGATGTGCTGCAGGCGCGGTTCGTGGAACAGCGCGTCGTAGATCGGCAGGACCGCGCCGCCCGGATAGCCGAACAGGACTTCGACGCCCTGGTCCACGAGGCCGCGGACCACGATCTCGGCGCCGGTCATGGCGCGGCTGGCGGCATCGGCGGGAGCGTTGCTCTCGATGGTCTGGTGGGCGGTCATTGGCGGAAGTCCCGGATGGACGTGGAAAGCTGGGCTTTGGGGCGGCGGAAAAGAAAAAAGGCCCCGAAGGACCTTTGTGCGCGCGACCGATCTAGCAACGTGACTTCGAGGTCACGCCGTGAACGGCCGCTCCATAAGTACGATCATGGTGGTGCGCACGAGTGTTGCTCCAAATGGATGATCGGGGAATGCCATGCTCGCCGGAAAGCGTCAAGGCGCGGTTTGGCGCAATAAACGACCCGTGACGGATAAGCCGCACGGCGCTTTGCGCGAATTTTAGCCCAAGGTTTCCAGGAGCAGGGCAAGAGCGTGCTCCGCAAAGCGCCGCATGTTGGTCTCGCGGTCATCGATCCCGGTCTCGACGGTAAGACTGACCTCGCGATCCGGTCCCACGACGGCGATGCAGCTGTGGCCGGCGGCGTCGCCGTAGCGGTTGCCCTCGGGCCCGGCGGCGCCGGTTTCCGACAGGCCCCAGGTCGCCTTCAGGTTCTTGCCGGCCACGCGGGCCAGCAGCACGGCGTAGGGTTCGCTGGCCGAGCGCAGGCCGTCCATGGCCTTCTGCGGGATGTCCAGCAAGGTCAGCCGGGCCCGGGCGGTGTAGACGACCGCGCCGCCGGCGTAGAACTTCGAGGCCCCCGGTACGGCCAGCAGCGCCGACGAGATCAGGCCGCCGGCGGAGGACTCGGCGACCGCCACGGTCTCGCCGCGTTCGATCAGACGGGCGGCGACGGCGGCGGCGAGGCGGGCGAGTTCGGTCATCGGAAAGGTCCTGCGGCGGGAGGAAGCAGGCCTTACGCCAAGTCGCCCGGATCCGGCGAGCCTTTG
Source organism: Caulobacter sp. (assembly GCA_047607095.1). Taxonomy (GTDB): domain Bacteria; phylum Pseudomonadota; class Alphaproteobacteria; order Caulobacterales; family Caulobacteraceae; genus Caulobacter. The sequence continues at coordinate 165 of JASGDR010000015.1, read as the reverse complement.
CTCAGCGGATCGAGCTTTCGCCAGTCGGGCGTCTGGTTCCGAAACCAGGTGAGCTGGCGCTTGGCGTAGCGGCGGGTCTCCTGGCGGGCCGCGTCGAGGGCCTCGCCGAGGCTGGTCTCGCCGCGCAGGTGGGCGGCCAGTTCGCGATAGCCGACGGCCTTGAGG
>JASGDR010000014.1:0-3653 GCA_047607095.1 Caulobacter sp. | reverse complement strand
GAAGCCAGCAAGCTGTGGACCCTGGCGGCCGGCGACCTGATCTTTACCGGCACGCCCGAGGGCGTCGCCGCGGTGGTCCGGGGCGACAGGATCGTCGGCGAGGTCGACGGCGTCGGCGCCCTGGCCTTCACCCTGGTCTAGAGGGAGCGCGCCGCCGTGACCCTGACGCTGTTCGGCTACTGGCGGGCGGCCGCGCCTTATCGCGTCCGCATCGGCCTGAACCTCAAGGGCCTGGCCTACGACCAGAGCCCGGTGAACCTGCTGAAGGGCGAGCAGCGCCAGGGGGCGTATCTCGACCTCAACCCGCAGGGGCTCACGCCCGCGCTGGCGCTGGGCGACGGGGTCGTGCTGACCCAGAGCCTGGCCATCCTGGAATGGCTGGACGAGACCTATCCGCAGCCGCCGCTGCTGCCCGCCGACCCGCTGGGCCGCGCCCGCGTGCGAGCCATGGCCATGACGGTCGCCTGCGACATCCATCCGCTGAACAACGTGCGGGTCACCGGCGAACTGGCCGCGCGCGGCCAGGACGAGGCCGCCCGCAAGGCCTGGATGGCCCGCTGGTTGGCCGAGGGCTTCACCGCCCTGGAAACCGCCGTCGCCGCCCACGGCGGCGCCTATGCCTACGGCGACGCGCCGACCCTGGCCGATATCTGCATCGTGCCGCAGGTCTATGGCGCGCGCCGCTTCGATATCGACCTTTCGCCCTATCCGACCCTGGTGGCGGCCGCCGACCGCGCCGCCGACCATCCCGCCTTCGCCGCTGCTCACCCCAGCCTCCAGCCGGACGCCGCCGATGCTTGAAGATCTGAAACTCAACAACGCCAACTGGTCGCAGCGGAAGACGCAGGTCGACGCCGAGTTCTTCAAGCGCCTGGAGAACCAGCAGAGCCCCGAGTACCTGTGGATCGGCTGTAGCGACAGCCGCGTGCCGGCCAACGAGATCGTGGGCCTGGATCCGGGCGAGCTGTTCGTCCACCGCAACGTGGCCAACCTCGCCCCGCCGCAGGACGCCAACTACCTCAGCGTGCTGCAGTTCGCGGTCGACGTGCTGAAGGTCAAGCACGTGATGGTCGTCGGCCACTACGGCTGCGGCGGCGTGGCCGCGGCCATCGACGGCCAGCGCCGGGGCCTGGTCGACCACTGGCTGCACCCGATCCGCGAGGTCCACGCCGAGCACAAGCACGAACTGGAAGCGATCCCGGAAGAGCGCGACCGCCTCAACCGCCTGTGCGAGCTGAACGTCATCCGCCAGGTGCGCAACGTCGCCTCGGACGTCTTCGTGCAGGACGCCTGGGCCCGCGGCCAGAGCCTGTCGGTGCACGGCTGGGTCTATTCGCTTTCGAACGGCCTGGTCACCGACCTCAATGTCGGGATCTCAAGCATCGAGGACTACGAGCGCCTGCTGGAAGGCAAGGAATAGGCCAGATCCTCCCCCTTCTTGGGGAAGTGGCCCAGAGGGCCGGAGGGGGTAGCGGGCCGAGACGCCCCCTCGGTCGCTCCGCGACAGCGCCCCCAGAGGGGGGAGCCTCTACGGCGACGCTCACCCCGCGCCGTATCGCCGCACCTTACAAAAACCGCGTTCGCCCTTACCTGTTTCGTCACCTTGTCGCGGCATGGTGAGCGTATGGACGCCTTCCTCCAGACCTTGCACGAGATGGTCGTCGAGCACCGCCTGCTGGTGTGCGCGATCCTCGCCCTCGTGACGCTGCTCGAAGCGCTGATGCTGGTCGGGGTGCTGATCCCGATCATGGCGGTGATGCTGACGGCCGGGGCGCTGATCGCCACCGGCTCGCTGCATCCGGTCGAGGTGATCGTCTGGTGCAGCATCGGCGCGGCCGCCGGCGACGCCATCTCCTACCTGATCGGCCGCCGCATCGGCGCCCGGGCCGTGCGCCATCCGGCTGTCGCCAAGCATCGCCGCACCGTGGCCCGCGCCCGTCTCTATACCCGCCGCTACGGCGTGCTGGCCCTGGCCGTGGCCCGGTATCTGGGTCCGCTGCGTCCGTTCGTGCCGATGGCCGCGGGCATGACCCGCATGCGCGACTGGACCTTCCACGCCGCCAACACCGTGACCGCGCCGGTCTGGGTGGTGTCGGTGTTGGCGCCCGGCTATCTGGCGGCCCGCAATCTCGGCTACTGGAAGCCCGACGCCCAGCTGCTGACGGCCCTGGCCGTCGGCGTCCTGTTGCTGGTCGCCACCCTTGCCGTCGCCCGCGCCGCGCCGTTCAAGGCCCAGCCCTCGAAGGCCTAGCCCGGCGCCTTTACGCGCACCCGGGCGTCGGCCGCCCGGCCCTGGGCGTCGACCACCCGCAATCGATAGAAGCCCGCCGCCGCCGGTCGCCAGACCGGCTTGCCGCTGACCGTGTCGGTCGCCAGCGGGGCGCCGTCGACGTACCAGCTCAGGTTCTCGCCGCCAGCCGCCAGGACGAGGCCGCGCGAGCCCTGGCCCAGCCCCTCGACCTGCACCGTCGCCCCGTCCGGCGGGAAGATCAGGCGCGGGCCCTCGTCGGCGGCCGTCTGCAGGCGCTGCAGGGCGCCGGGCGCAGACTTGGGCGCGATCGGGCGGGGGGCGGTCGGCGGCGCGCCGACAAGATCGGCCACGTCGAACAGCAGGGGCAGGGCCGCGTCGCGTCCGGTCAGGCCGCCGCGCGCGCCGCCGTCGGCCCGGCCGGTCCAGACGACGATGGCGTAGCCGCCCACGACGCCCGCCGCCACCGCGTCGCGGAAGCCGTAGGAGGTGCCGGTCTTGAAGGCCATGGCCGGTCCGCCCCGGGTCAGGGCCGAGGGCGCGCGGCCGCGCGGGCCGGGGGCCTCGCGCAGGATGTCGAGCACCTGGTTCACGGCCTCGGGCCGGGCGATGCGGGTTCCGCCCGAGCGTTCACGGGCTTTCGCCTCTTCGACCGTATAGGCCAGGGGCTTGGCGACCCCGCCGTCGCCGAGGGCGGCGTAGAGGGTGACCAGATCGCGCAGGGTGATGCCGGCCCCGCCCAGGGCCAGGGCCAGGCCTGCGGCCTTCACCTCGGCCTTGGGCCGCAGCAGTCTGACCCCGCCCGCTTCGAGCCGGGCGGCGAAGGCTTCGGGGCCGATCTTCTCCAGGGTGGCGACGGCCGGCACGTTCAGCGAATAGGCCAGAGCCTCCCGCGCCGTGACCTTGCCGTGGAACACGCGGTCGAAATTCTCCGGCTGGTAGTCGGCGAAACGCGTCTGGGCGTCGTCGATCTGGGTGTCGGGCGCCAGGGCGCCGTCGTCGAAGGCGAAGGCGTAGACGAAGGGCTTCAGGGCCGAGCCTGGCGAGCGGGCGGCGCGGGTCATGTCCACCCAGCCGCCGGGCCGGTCGCGGCCGCCCGAACCGACCAGGGCGCGCACGGCCCGATCCCTGATGCGCACGACGATGATGGCCGAGGTCGCCTCCGGACCCTGGCTGGCGGCGACGGCGGCGGCCATCGGCTCAAGCCGCGCCTGAAGATCTGGGTCGATGGTGGTGAGCACGCTGGACTGGTTGGCCGGAGCGGCGGCGGCCTGCTGGCCGGCCAGATGCCAGGCCATGGACGGGAAGGGCGCGCGGCGCGGGATCGGCTCGCCCTCGGCCTCGACGGCGGCCATGGTGCTCAGCACGCCCGCGCGCACCATCTTGTCCAGCACCGCGCGGCGGG
>JASGDR010000013.1:0-4777 GCA_047607095.1 Caulobacter sp. | reverse complement strand
TTCAGCCCCGGCAACCTGCGCGACCTCTATGCCCGGGCGCTGTCCTTTCTCGACGATCAGCTCGCCGCTGGGGCGCCGTCGCCCTGAGGCGCCCGGGCGGTCCCGTCCGGCGCCGGCGCGGCGCCCGCCAGCCGCGCCTCCCAGGCCCGTACCCAGGCCTCGATGAAGATCACCCGCATGAGCTCGCCGGTGACGTCGCGCCACTGGATCACCTGCGGATCGAGCAGCGGCGCCAGTCGCGCCGCGTCGAGAACGCCCTGGCGCACGAGGGCGCCCTCCAGGAGAAACGGCGCCAGCACGTCGAGGCTGCCGGCCAGGCTGCGGCTGAACACCTGGGTGATGTCGCCCTTGCCTTGGCGGTCGCGGACGATCGCCGGCAGACGATCGGCGAACGCCGCGCGCGCGAACGGGCGGTCGTGATCGCCGACCGCCAGCACATTGGCCGGGACGCCCAGGCAAAGTTCGACGACCGGCTGGCAGAGCAGCGGATGGATCAGGTCGGCGACCCTCCCGCGCAGGCTGTCGCCGAAGAGCGCCTGGGTGTTGACCAGGGCCTGGATCTGGATGCGCTTGGCGCCGCTGACGCCGCGAAGATCCCTTTGCCACGGGTGGCGGCGAGACAGGTCCTGCGGACGCGCCAGGAAGCTTGGCCCCGCCAGTCCGGGCGGGTCGGCGGCCCGGCGCCCCAAGGCCATGAGACCAAGCTTCCAGACCGACATCCGCATCCGCCGCGCTGCTCCCTCCAGTCCGACGACGGCGCGGGCGCGGCCCGAGCGGCTGGCCCAACCGCCGCGGACGAGGTCGGCCAGGATCTCGCGGGCCAGGGCTTCGGTTGGCATCTGGTAGAACACCGCGTCTCCGCCATGACCGGTCAGCAGCGCCTGCGCCCCGACCGCGACCAGGCGCTGGGCCATGTCGTCGTCATAGTCGGGATCCTGGGCGTTGAAGGGCGGACGCGGTCCGCCGGCGCAGCGCATCAGGGTCTCGGGAGAGTATCGCAGCTCTCCGCGCGCCACGGCCGTCAATTCGACGCCAAGCCCGTCGGCGACCGCGCGGGCATAGACCCGCTCGTCGCCTTCCGGCGTGGCCCAATAATGGTGGGTGACCGCCGCCACCGGCGCGTCGGCCGCCCGCAAGACGCCGGCGACGATCGCCGAGTCCAGCCCGCCCGAGACCTCGGCGACGACGCGCGAGCGCGTCTGGACCAGGGCCCGCACGCAGCCTTCGACGCAGGCGGCGAGATCTTTCGGTAAAGCCCTGACGGCCTTGCCGACATGGTCGCGCGGCCGCCAGAGGCGCAGCGCCTGGCGTCCGCCTGGGCCATGGCGAAGGACCCCGGGCCCCACGGCCTGGACGCCGGTCAGGCAAAGCTCGTCGCTCGACAAAGCGATGTCGCCGACCAGGGCCTCGATGCGATCCCAGTCCAGCCCCAGGCCCGCTGGCGCGTGACGCCCGGCCGTCGGGATCTGGCTGGACACCAAGGTGACGTCGTCTCGCGTCCAGGTGACGCATTCCAGTCCGCCGAGCGGATCGCGATAGACCATCGGCGGCTCCGCCGTCGATCCGCGCAGGGTGGTCAGCACCGCCACATAGCGCCCCCAGGCGCAGCGGGTCAGGACCTGCGCGGCGTCTTCGGGGCGCGCGCCGGCCAGGACGGAGAGATCGAACGGTCTGGGGACCCCCGCCAGGGTGGTCTCGGTGTCGTAGACCTCGCCGAGCACCACGCCGCCACGCCTGGCCAGCACCTGAACGGCCGGCGCCCGCGCGCCCTTGACGAACACCCGGACGCAGAACGCGCTGTAGGCCAGCCGCCATTGGCCGTCCGCGACGAGAGCGTGGGCCATCGCTTCCCCGGCTGCGCCGGCCTGGCCCGGCGGCCAGGTGATGACGAGATAGTCACCCATCTAGACCACCAGGATCGGGCTGTAGGCGACCAGGCGCTCTGGATCATCGTCCAGGACGGTGTCGCCGGCCTGCAGCCAGCAGTGGGCGACGAAGGGCCAGGTCCGCACCCCGATCACCCAGGCCGCGTCGTGGCCGCAGAGCCGCAGGTATCGCAGCATCATGTAGCTGCGCATCAGGCAGGCTCCGTCGAACGGAACCCACAGGCGCAGGCGCAGGAAGCCGCGCGCGGCGTCGCGCAGCGCCGGGGTCGGGGGCCCCAGGCGGCGAAGATCGCCCGTCGGCCGGTCGCGGGCCCAGGCCAGGAGATCCTGGAAGCGACGACGGCGCAGGCCATGCCGGGCGGCAAGCCCGGCCTGGACCGTGCGCCTGGCGGCGACGGGGTCGATCCTGGCCGTGACCGGGCCCAGCCCGACGGCCGGGGATGGCAGCGCCGTCTTGGCGCGCGTCCCTTCACCGGTCGCGATCAAGCCCGCGGCGCAGAGCGCCTCGAGCGCGTCGGCGTCTCCCGACACCCCGCCGTCAGCCGCCAGGACCAGGCTCGACGCGGCGCCGACCAGGCAGAAATAGGCGTCGGCGACGACATCGAGGAAGACCAGATCCTCCCCGACCGCGACGGCATGGACGTCGGAGGCCAGCCGCCACGGCCGCGCCCCGACGCCGGCGGGAGCCTGATCCTGGACCACGCCGGCCATGGCCTAGCCGTACCAGTAGAGGGTTGGGCTGAGCGGCTCCTGCACCCCGCCGACCAGAAATGCTCGCGTCAGCGCGCGAGCAGGCCCAGGGCGAAGCAGGATCCAGGTGCTCGTCGGGATCGGCATGAGCCGTCCTCCTGTTGCGGCGGATCGGATGAAGCGGACGGGTCGGCGCCGGCGGACCGGCGCCGTCGGCGCGTGGCCGCGCCATATGTCCGCCGGCTCAGCTGCCGTAGACGTGCATCGTCGTGCTCAGCGGCTCGAAGACGGTTCCGTCACGAACCGACTGGGTCAGGGCCTTGGCCGAGCCGATACGGAAGATCAGGAATTTGCGGGTCATGGGACGCCTCGGGTTGGAGTTGCGCCGCCCTGTGCGGCCCCATGATCGGGCGCCCCGGAGGTTTGATATTCAAATGATATCCGATCGATATTTTCGCGCCTCGAAGAGGCCTGTCCCTTGCGGAAAGTAGAAGAGCGAAGGGATGAGCGGCTCTTGGGCGAAGGTCCGGCGCCGACAAGCCGGCGCCGGACGAGCGATGACGGCGCAAAGCGCCGCCTGGCTCAGGAGCCGTAGATCTTCTGCGTGGTGCTCAGCGGCTCGAAGGCGTTGCCGTCGCGGACCGACTGGGTCAGGGTCTTGGCCGAGCCGATGCGCAGCAGGATGGTCTTGCGGGTCATGGGAGCCTCCGTCGTGGACTTTCACCGCCAATCGCGGCCCTGAAAGCGAGCGCCCGGGCTGTTCGATATTCAAATCATATCCGGACGATATTTTTCGCCGGCCGAGGCCCGAAAGATCGAGGCGGCGAGCAAGATGCGCCGCTGGTGGTATCGGCGGGCGCCGGTCTTCAATCCGGGGCCGTCGCCGCGCTCGAACAACCCCGTCAGCAGCCGGGCCTCGTCCTCGCCGTCATCGACGAGCTGGGCCTCGTGCCGCAGGAGCGGCGCCAGGCGTTGCGCCGTCGCCTGATAGGCCTGGGCGAGCATGAGGTCGTCGGCCCGAAGAACCAGTTCGAGGAAGAGAGCCTCGATCGCCTCCCCCGGCGCCATCGCCTCCAGACCCGGCGGCGGACGAGCGGGCAATCGTCGCGGTCGAGCGTTGCGCTCCGCCCTGGCCGACAGGGCCGCCTCCAGCAGCACCCAGCGCAGACGATAGAGTTCGGCTATGGCGATGGCGTCCAGCTTGGGCCGCGTGTAGGTCGGCCCGACCTTGTCGACCAACCGCTCTCCGGCCAGCCGGGCCAGGGCCTCTCGGACCGGCGTGGTGCTGATGCGCAATTCCGCGGCGATCAGGCGAATGGGCAAGGCCTCGCCGGGCGCATCGACGCCCCCGCGCAGACGCTGGCGCAGAGCGTTGAGGGCCGAGCCGAAGGTGTCTCGCGGTGGCGCCAAGGCGGACCTCCCCACAAATAGAGAAGCCTCGCCGCGGTCGAGCGTCAGGTCGAGACAGCGCGTCCGGATAACGGGAGCGCCTGCGCGTATCAGTCAGGTCTCGGTAATGTCTCGCCTGAAGCGAGCAACGGAAAACCTATTTGCTGCACGTCTTGCGCAACAAATCGGGAATGAACTACCGCAAGGGTGCATAAAGCTGGATATCACGCGCTGATGGCCGCCGCGGTTCGCTTTAAACTGACCCGACGGGCAACTTTACGTAAGGTTGAGCCACCTAAGAGCGGGACTGCCGCGCCGCTCCCCCTCCGACAACAGTGCCGAGTTGTGCTTTGGTCGTTCGCGCCTCCGAGAGCCTGAAGCGCCAGCAAGAGCTGCTTCACACCATCCTGTTCACGATCCGTGACACCCGCCGGCTCAAGGCCAGGCAGGTCGCCGCGCGCATGAACATGAAGATCCGGACCTACTACAATTTCGAGGCCGGCAAGGGCCCGCTGGACATCGCCGTGATCTGGAGCTTCGCCGAGGCGACCGACAGCGATCCGGTGGCGATCGGGATCTCCTTGAGCCAGGGCGACGTCGACTACGCCCTGCGCTGCATGGACAACAAGGCGGCCGCGATCCTCCTGGCCGCCTTCCTGCAGTTCAACGAAAAGGTCGGCGACAAGATGACCCACCTGGCGGCGGCCAGCCTGATCGAGGCGTTCAATCGTCAGTTCGCCAGCCTCGAGGACGTTCTCAACAAGCGAGATCAGAACACCGAACGCTGGCTCGAGGAGAATCTTCCAAGGATC
>JASGDR010000012.1:0-7163 GCA_047607095.1 Caulobacter sp. | reverse complement strand
CCGCCACCAGGGTCGTGAAGACCAGCGGCGCGATGATCATCTTGATCAGGCGCAGGAAGATGTCGGTGATCAAGCCGAGGCCCGAGGCCGCCGACTTGGCCCCCTCGGCGTCGAGGAACTGGTTGCACCCCCAGCCGACGAGCACCCCCAGCACCATCGCGCCGATGATCAGATAGGCGAAGCGTTTGTTCATCGCGGGTCTTCCGTTCCCCCTCGGCCGTGTCGCGGCCGGGTCCTGCAAAGCGCCCTCCCAGCAGGCGCTTTCGTTTCCTGGACGCCCCGGAAGGGGGCATGTGGGGCCCCTTGTGGCCGAGCCGGGCGGCTTCGTCCATGCCCCGGCCGTCACAAAGGCGCAGCCTGGAGGGTCCATGCCCGGTTCCGGGCCCTGACCGGTCCCGCTCTGGTCAGGCCCCGCTCTGGTCAGGCCATGGGAACGCTGATATAGGACGCCATGTCTAACCAAGAAAAAGCGATCGCCGTCGTCGAACGGCTCAACTCAGAATACGAACGCGCCGTCGAGGCGCTGCGCACCGCCCTCCGGGCCTATCTCGAAAACGGAACCCGCCCCGATCCGCAGATGCGGTTCGACGGCTCGTTCACCTATCCCGAGCTGCGCCTCACCTACGATCCCGAAGCCCTGCCGCCGAAACTGGCGCGCTCGTTCGCCCGGGTCAGCCGTCCGGGCGTCTATTCGACCACGGTCACCAAGCCGGCCCAGTTCAAGGACTATCTGGTCGAGCAGCTGACCCTGCTGATGGACGACTTCGACGTCGAGATCGAGATCGGCCGCTCGGAGCAGGAAATCCCCTATCCCTACGTGCTGGACGCCAGCATCGACCTGAACCAGGCCGACGTCCGCAGCGAGGACATCGCCCGCTTCTTCCCGACCACGGACCTCGCCTTCATCGGCGACGAGATCGCCGATGGCGTCTGGAACCCGGTGCTGGAGGAAACCCGGCCGCTGGCCCTGTTCGACGGCCTGCGCACCGACTTCTCGCTGGCCCGCCTGCGCCACTACACCGGCGCCCCGGCCGAGCACGTGCAGCCGTTCATCCTGTTCACGAACTATCACCGCTACGTGGACGAGTTCGTCCGCTGGGGCGTGGAGCAGCTGAAGAAGCCGGGCAGTCCGTACACGGCGCTGTCGTGCTCGGGCGGCGTGGTGGTCACCGCCGAGACGCCGAACGCCGAGCAGGCGATCGCCGACGGCGCCTGGCGCAAGCACCAGATGCCGGCCTACCACCTGATCGCCCCGAACGGTCAGGGCGTCAGCCTGGTCAACATCGGCGTCGGCCCGTCCAACGCCAAGACCATCTGCGACCACCTGGCGGTGCTGCGCCCGCAGGCCTGGCTGATGATCGGCCACTGCGGCGGCCTGCGCGACACCCAGACCATCGGCGACTACGTGCTGGCCCACGCCTATCTGCGCGACGACCACGTGCTGGACGTCGTGCTGCCGCCGGAGATCCCGGTGCCGTCGATCGCCGAGGTGCAGCGCGCCCTCTACGACGCGGCCAAGGCGATCAGCGGCGACACCGGCCAGGAGCTGAAGAAGCGCCTGCGCACCGGCACCGTGGTCACCACCGACGACCGCAACTGGGAACTGCGCCACAGCCTGTCGGCCCTGCGCTTCAACCAGAGCCGCGCCGTCGCCATCGACATGGAAAGCGCCACCATCGCCGCCCAGGGCTACCGCTTCCGGGTGCCGTACGGGACGCTGCTGTGCGTGTCGGACAAGCCGCTGCACGGCGAAATCAAGCTGCCGGGCCAGGCCAACGCCTTCTACGAGCGGGCGATCAGCCAGCATCTGCAGATCGGCATTCTCACTTGCCAACTGCTGCACGAGGAAGGCCCCAACCTTCACTCGCGCAAGCTGCGGGCCTTCGACGAGCCGCCGTTCCGGTAAGGGATCGGCTGACGGCCGCCAAGCGAAACCCTCGCCCTTCGACAAGCTCAGGGTGAGGGTTTCTTTTGCCGTCGCGGATCTGGTCCTCACCCTGAGCCTGTCGAAGGGCGAGGACCACCCACTGCCGAAGCCCTACTGGGGAACCATGAAGGCGATCGGGATCGTCACCTGGCCGCCGGCGACGGCCTGGCCATCGATGGTCTTGGGCTGCATGCGGAAGAACTGGCTGAGCTGCAGGGCCGCGTCGCCGAAGGCGTAGGGGCCGTCGCTCTGCCGGACGACCCGGCAGTTCTCCAGCCGGCCGTCGAGGGCGACGGTGCAGCTGATGAGCGCGCGACCAGGGGCCTTCGCCGCCGCCGCGTCGGCCGGATAGTAGCGGGCCAGATCGTCGGCGTCGGGCTTTTCGAGCCAGATCGGGCGGGTGATCACCGCCGGCTCCACGGACGGAGCTGCGGGATTGGCGGCCCACACCGCGCCGGCGGCGCTGGAAGCGAGCAGGGCGACGAGGGCCAGGCCCGCCTTGCGGCGCAGAGGGGTGACGGAGGCGGCGTTCAGCATGGTCAGTCTCTCCTTCAGGGGATGGGGGCCCGTCGCCGGCCAGTGGCAGCCGAGCGGAGCGGGTCGGGTGTTGAGCAGCGCGTCGAGCAGGGTCTCGGCATAGAGGCGGCGGGCGTGGGGATGGCGGTCGATCACCGCCGCGTCGCAGGCGATCTCCTGGTCCACGCGCAGGCGGTGGGCGGCCAGGTGGACCAGCGGGTTGAACCAGCACAGGCATTGCAGGGCGACGGCCAGGCCGTTGATCTTGGCGTCGCCGCGCCGCAGGTGGACGGCCTCGTGCTCCAGCACCAGCGTCCGGGCCTCGCCCTGGAAGCGGTCGGCGAAGTCGGCCGGCACGACGATGCGGGGGCGCAGCCAGCCCAGCACCAGCGGGCCCGCTTCCAGATGCTGGCCGCGCAGCGCGCTCGGTTCGCCGTCCGCCGACCCGTCCTCCAGGGGCTGCAGTCGGCCGACGGCGCGCACGAAGCGCAGCTGGCGCACGGCGAACAGGGCGAAGGCGGCCAGCACGCCGATCTCCCACAGCACGAATAGCGCGGTCGGCAGGGCCGGGGCCTTGGCCGCGACCGGCGCGACGGCCTTGCCGGCGGTCGCGACGAACTCCACCGCCGGAGCCATGATCGCGGTCGGGGCCGGAACCGGGACCAGGCTGACCAGGGCGCAGACCGGCGGGGCCAGCCACAGCAGGTAGGCCGACAGCGGCCCGAACCGCCGCCGCACCGGCCGGCGCAGCAGCATCACCGCCAGGATCGCGGCCGACAGGGCGAGGTTGGCGCGCAGCAGCGCCTTGAGGATCGCGCCGATCATGGGGGCGGTCATTTGGAGATCCTCTCGACCAGGGCCTTCAGCTCGGCCACGTCCTCGTCGGACAGCTTTCCGCCCTCGGAGAACTGGGTGACCAGCGGCGCCAGGCGGCCGTCGAACAGGCGGTCCAGCAGGCCCTGGCTCTCGGCCTGCACATAGTCGCGGCGGGCCAGGAGCGGGCTGTAGAGATAGCGGCGGCCGTCGGGCCTGGCGGCGATGGCCTTCTTCTTCAGCAGGCGGCTGATCAGCTGCTTGACCGTGCCCTCGGTCCAGCCGTTGGGCGCGCCGACTTCGGTGATGATCGCCTCGGAGGTCAGGGGGCTGGATCGCCACAACGCCTCCATGATCACGCTCTCGGCCGAACTGATCTTCATCGTGGACCTCCCCCGTCGCCTTATCGATGACAAACGTCAACGATGCAACGTTGACACTTGTCATCGTGATCGTCAACCGACGTTCTTCATCGGGTTTCAGAAGAGGGTCGCGACCGACAGGGCCAGCATCAGCAGAGGCAGCGCGACACAGACGAGGAAGCGCAGATCGTGCATGCGCCCATTGAGCGCGCATAACGGCGTTATGCCAATGGCGTTCGCCTCGCGAGACTTGCCGTGTCGGGCGGGTTTAGCGCGACACGCGGTCCAGGAAGTCGACGATCCCCGACGCCAGGGCCGGCTCCATCACCGCGCTCATGTGATCGCCGGGCACGCGCTGGGCGCGGGCCTGGGGCAGCAGGCCGGCCAGGGCCTCGGCCGAGCCGTTGTCGTCGTCGCGCTGGCCGGCGATGACCAGGGTCGGGATGTCTATGCGGGCGATGTCCTCGGCCGAAGTCGGGACGAAGGCGTTCAGCACCCCCAGCATGGCCTCGGGCTTGAGGCCGCCGGCGGCGATCATCGCCTGCACGCGGCGGCCGGCGCGGGGGTCCCTGGCCTGGTCGCCGTTGCGGATGGCGTCCTCGAACATCGCCGCCCGCTCGCCCGCGCCCATCAGGCCCGAGGCGCCCATGCCAGCCAGCACCAGCCGCTCGGGCCGCGCGCCGCGAACGGCCATCCGCACCGCCGTGCGCGCGCCCAGCGAATAGCCGACCAGGTCGTAGTCGGTGAGGTGCAGGTGCGAAACCAGCGCCATCTGGTCCATGGCCAGCACGTCGGCGGGCCAGGCGGCCGGGTCGGTGGGCGCGTCGGAGCGGCCATGGCCGCGCAGGTCCGGGGCGATCACCTTGCGACCGGCCTGGGCCAGGGCCGCGGCGATCCCGGGCAGGAACCAGTTGCTCTCGGCGCCGGCCAGGAAGCCGTGCAGCAGCAGGGTCGGCCAGCCCTCGCCCAGGGTGCGGTAGGCGATGGAGACGCCGTCGAAGCTCTGGAATCGCTGGACCGGAAGCATGGCGACAGCTTCCGCGCAGTCGCACCATCCGTCCAGTCGCCTGTGTCCGGCGCTTCCGTCCGGCGCTTCGCGGACGGACAGTCTCGATTTCGTCGCCTTGCGGGACTACATCCACGCCATGACCCGTCACATTCCCCTGCAAGGCGTCGAGAACTTCCGCGACTACGGCGACTACGCCGCCGGGGCGGGTCGGTTGAAGAAGGGCCTGCTGTTCCGCGCCGCCCACCAGGCCGACGCCACCGACCAGGACCTTTCGGCCATGGCGGCCCTGGGGATCGTCACCATCGTCGACCTGCGCCGCAGCCAGGAGCGCCTGAAGGAGCCCTCGCGCCGCTGGGAAGGCTTCGCCGCCGAGGTGATCGACAACGACCTGGGCGGTCACGGCGACGACCCCTGGCTGACCTTCCTGCGCGGCTGGGATTTCTCGGAGGCCGACTTCCGCGGCTACATGATGGAGTCCTACCGTCGCAAGCCGTTCACGCCGCGCCACGTAGATCTCTTCAAGCGCTACTTCGCCGCCCTGGCGCAGGCGAGGGGGCCGGTGCTGATCCACTGCGCGGCGGGCAAGGACCGCACGGGTCTGCTGGCGGCTCTGACCCACAGCCTGGCCGGCGTGTCGCGCGACGACCTGGTCGAGGACTATCTGGCGACCAACGATCCCGAGCGCTACGGCCGCATCGGCGAGCAGATCGGCCGCCACTTCGCCGACTACACCGGGACCGTCCCGCCCGAGGCGGCGATCCGCGCGGCCCTGGGCGTCGAGGCCGAGTACATCCTGGCCTCGATCGAAGCCATCGAGGCCGCCCACGGCTCGATCGAGGCCTATCTGGAGGCCGTGCTGGGCGTCGACGCCAGGGCCCGCGAGGCGATCGCGGCGCACATCCTGGCCTGAGGCCGGGTTTTCGCCGCTTGATGAAGAGGGCGTGACAAACGCCCGTTTGCGAGCGAGGCTCAACCTCAGGGTCGCGTCAGACGACCCTTTGGAAGGGCGGAGAGGCATGAGCGAGGTCCTGGACGGCGCGCCGTCGGCCGTGGGTGAACCCGTGCGCCAGGCGCGAACGCCGTTGACCCGAGGCGGGCTGTCCTGGGTGCTGCACCAGGGCTCCCGCGACGTCTATGTGGTGCTGGTCACCATCTACATCTTCGCTCCTTACTTCTCCGGCGTGCTGGTCGGCGACCCGGTGCGGGGCCAGGCGATCATGGCCCAGATCGCCACCGCCTACGGCCTGATCGTGGCCCTGACCGCGCCGGTGCTGGGCGCGTCGATCGAGCAGTACGGACCGCGCAAGCCGCTGATCACCGGGGTGCTGACGGCGATGCTGCCGCTGCTGGTGCTGCTGTGGTGGTCGATGCCCGTCGGCGGCCTGCCGCTGTGGGCGACGGCGCTGGCGCTGGTCGTGCTGGGCGTGGCCTACAATTGGGGCGACGCGCTGAACAACGCCCTGCTGCCGCGCGCGGCGGCGACCCCGGCCCAGGCGCCGCTGCTGTCGGGGCTGGGCTATTTCCTGTCCAACGGCCTGTCGGTGCTGATGCTGGTGCTGATGGTGTGGGGTTTCGTGCTGCCGGGGCAGGTCGACTGGCCGGGGATTCCCAAGGCGCCGCTGCTGGGGCTGTCGACCCACAACCACGAGCCCAGCCGCCTGGCCGGGCCGCTTTCGGCCCTGATCATGGCCCTGGGGGCCATCCCCTTCCTGCTGTGGACGCCGGACGCGCCGCGCACCGGCCTTTCGGCCCGCGCCAGCCTCAAGGCGGGCCTCGCCCTGCTGGCCGACACCTTCGCCAATCTCAAGGGGCACCGCGACGTGGCGACCTTCCTGGGCGCGCGCATGCTCTATTGCGACGGCATGACCGCGCTGCTCGTGTTCGGCGGCCTGTTCGCCGCCGGACTGATGGGCTGGGGGCCGCTGGAGATGCTGGTCTACGGGGTGTCGCTGAGCCTGGTGGGATCGCTGGGCGGCTTCCTGGCCCCCATCCTCGACCGCCGGCTGGGCCCCAAGCGGGCGGTGCAGATCGAGATCGCCGGCTGCCTCGCGGCCCTGATCTGCGCCCTGGGCATGCGGCGCGACCGCATCCTCTACGCCCTTCCCTACGACCCGACGGGACCCGCAATTTGGGACGGACCGCTGTTCCGCACCGCGCCCGAGCTGCTCTATGTGGGCCTGGGCCTGATCATCGCCGTCTGCGTCACCGCCCAGTACGCCTCGAGCCGCACCCTGCTGGTGCGCCTGGCGCCGCCCGACCGCACGGCGGCTTTCTTCGGGCTATACGCCCTGTCGGGTACGGCGACGGTATGGCTGGGCTCGGCCCTGGTGGCCGCGGCGACCTCGCTGTTCCGCAGCCAGGCGGCGGGTTTCCTGCCGATCGTCGGCCTGCTGGCCCTGGGCTTCGTCGCCCTGTTCGCCGTGCGCGGCGGCGGGCGCGAGGCTTGAGGCGGCGGTAGCCGCGGACCCGTTCCGGCGCTATCACCCGCCGATGCGCGACGTCGCCCTCATCGCCGCCCCCTGGCGCGACCCGTTGT
>JASGDR010000011.1:0-4874 GCA_047607095.1 Caulobacter sp. | reverse complement strand
GCCAAATCGGCGCCCATGGCCTGGGCGGCCAGCACCGAGCGGCCGCTGGCGATGGCGCCCGACAGGGCCACCGGGCCGTCGAACCAGGTGCGGATCTCCTGCACCAGGGCGAAGGGGGAGATCGCGCCCGCGTGGCCCCCGGCGCCGGCCGCCACGGGAATCAGGCCGTCGGCCCCCTTCTCGACGGCCTTGCGGGCGAAGCGGTCGTTGATGACGTCGTGCAGGGTGATGCCGCCGTACGAGTGGATCGCCTGGTTCAGGTCCTCGCGCGCGCCCAGCGAGGTGATCACCACCGGCACCTTGTACTTCACGCACAGCTCGAGATCCTGCTCGAGCCGGTTGTTGGTCTTGTGGACGATCTGGTTCACCGCGAACGGCGCCGAGGGCAGGTCCGGATTGGCCTTGTCCCAGGCCGCCAGCTCTTCGGTGATGCGGGCCAGCCACTCGTCCAGCTGCGACAGCGGGCGGGCGTTCAGCGACGGGAACGAGCCCACGATGCCGGCCTTGCACTCGGCGATGACGAGGTCCGGATTGCTGATGATGAACAGCGGCGAGGCGATCACCGGCAGGCGCAGACGGTCGCGCAGAATGGGCGGCAGAGCCATGGGACGGGGGTCTCCTCGTTCCGCGACGTCACGCGTCGCGCATGTTAACAGTGTTAGCTTAAACGCTCGTTCATGCCCTTTGCAAGCGCTTGACCTCCGTGACGGCAGGCGCGCAACTGGACGTCAAAATCAGAAAATGCCGCACCGCAGGAGAAACCCGTCGTGAGCGAGGCCCCCGCTCCTCTGGCCGAAGACTTCGGCCCGCCCGACGAAGCCCTGGCCCAGGCCAAGTGGTTGAAACTGGTCGAGAAGACCCTGAAAGGGGCCGACTTCGACGAGGCCCTGACCCGCGCCACGCCGGATGGGATCACCATCCGTCCGCTCTACACCGCCGACGACGCCGTCACCGTCGCCCGCGACCTGCGCCCGCGCGATGTCGACCGTCCCTGGGACCTGCGCACGCGGGTCGCCCACCCCGACCCGAAGCACGCCAACGGCGAGATCCTCAAGGACCTGGAGAACGGCGCGGCCTCGGTGCTGCTGGCGCTGGATCCGGCCGGGAAGACCGGCGTCGCCGTCGGCTCGCGCGACGACCTGGCCCGCGTGCTGAACGGCGTGCTGCTCGATCTGGCCCCCGTGGCGCTGGACGCCGGGTTCCTGGGCCCCAAGGCCGCCGACTGGCTGGCCGCCCTGGCCAAGGCCGCGCCGAACGCGCCCCTGGCCTTCCACATGGACCCGCTGACCGCCTGGATGCAGGCCGGCGTCAGCCCCGGCCCGATCCAGAGCCACGTCTTCTCGGCCGCCACGGTCGGCGCGCGTCTGGCCGAAACCTACGCCGTGGCCGGCCTGTTCCTGGCCACCGGCCGCGCCGTGCACGAGGCCGGCGGCTCCAACGCCGAGGAACTGGCGGTGATGGCCGCCGCCGCCGTCGCCTACGCCAAGGCCCTGGTCCGTTCGGGCCTGTCGATGGACGAGGCCTGGTCGCGCATCGTTCTGGGCGTCAGCCTGGACGGCGAATACTTCACGGGCGTCGCCAAGGTGCGCGCCGCGCGATCGCTGTGGGCGCAGCTGACCAAGGCCTGCGGCGTCGCCGTCCCGGCCCGCATCGAAGCCCGCTCGTCGGGCCGGATGCTGGCTCGTGCCGACGCCTGGACCAACCTCTTGCGCCTGACCGCCGCCGGCTTCGCGGGCGCCGTGGGTGGGGCCGACACGGTGGTGCTCGGGAACTTCACCGACGCCGTCGGCCTGCCGACCGCCTTCGCCCGCCGCCAGGCCCGCAACACCCAGCTCGTCCTGATGGAAGAAAGCCACCTGGGCCGCGTCGCCGACCCGGCCGGCGGCGCCTGGTACCTCGACACCCTCACCGACCAGCTGGCCCGCGCCGCCTGGGGCGGCTTCCAGGCGATCGAGGCCGACGGCGGAATCGTCAGGGCGCTGGAAAGCGGCCTGATCGCCGACATCGTCGCCGAGACCCGGCAAGGCCAGGAGGCCGCCTTCGCCGACAAGAGCCGCAAGATCCTGGGCGTCACCGCCTTCCCCAACGCCGACGACAAGACTCCCGAGGTCGCGACGCCCGATGCCGCCGCCTTCGCCGTCGACGGTCCCGACCCGCGCCTGCCGGGCCCCGACAGCCGCTGCCCGGCCCTGGCCCCCATCCGCTTCGCCGCCGCCTTCGAGGGAGCCTGAGCCATGAGCAAGTTCCCCGATTTCGCCAGCCTCGGCTTCGAGACCCCCGAACCCGCCGCCGCGCCGGAGGCCGGCAAGGCCTGGAGCACGCCGGAGGGCGTCGACGTCGCCCCCGCCTTCACCGCCGAAGACGCAGCGGGCCTGGACTTCACCGACGGCCGCCCCGGCGTCGCGCCCTTCGTGCGCGGCCCCTACCCCACCATGTACGTCACCAACCCGTGGACGATCCGCCAGTACGCCGGCTTCTCCACGGCCGAAGACTCCAACGCCTTCTATCGCCGCAACCTGGCGGCCGGTCAGATGGGCCTTTCCGTCGCCTTCGACCTGGCCACCCACCGGGGCTACGACAGCGACCACGAGCGGGTGAAGGGCGACGTCGGCATGGCGGGCGTGGCCATCGACTCGATCCTCGACATGCGCACGCTGTTTTCCGGCATCCCGCTCGATAAGATGAGCGTTTCGATGACCATGAACGGCGCGGTGCTGCCGATCCTGGCGCTCTACATCGTCGCCGCCGAGGAACAGGGCGTCACGCCCGACAAGCTGTCGGGCACGATCCAGAACGACATCCTCAAAGAGTTCATGGTGCGGAACACCTACATCTATCCGCCCGCGCCCTCGATGCGGATCATCTCCGACATCTTCGCCTTCACCTCGGCGAACATGCCCAAGTTCAACTCGATCTCGATCAGCGGCTACCACATGCAGGAGGCCGGGGCCTCGGCCGACCTCGAGCTGGCCTACACCCTGGCCGACGGCATCGAATACGCCCGGGCCGGCGTCGCGGCCGGCATGAGCATCGACCAGTTCGCCCCGCGCCTGTCGTTCTTCTGGGCCATCGGCATGAACTACTTCATGGAAGTGGCCAAGATGCGGGCCGCGCGCCTGCTGTGGGCCCGCCTGATGAAGCGCGAGTTCGAGCCCAAGGACGACCGCTCGCTTTCCTTACGCACCCACAGCCAGACCTCCGGCTGGTCGCTGGCCGCGCAGGACGTGTTCAACAACGTCTCGCGCACCTGCGTCGAGGCCATGGCCGCCGTCAACGGCCAGACCCAGAGCCTGCACACCAACGCTCTCGACGAAGCCCTGGCCCTGCCGACCGACTTTTCGGCCCGCATCGCCCGCAACACCCAGCTCTTCCTGCAGATGGAAAGCGGCACGACCCGCGTCGCCGATCCGTGGGGCGGCAGCTTCTATGTCGAGCGCCTGACCCACGACCTTGCGGTCAAGGCCCTGGCCCACATCGAGGAGGTCGAGGCTGCCGGCGGCATGGCCAAGGCCATCGAGCAGGGCATCCCCAAGCTGCGCATCGAGGAAGCCGCCGCCAAGACCCAGGCCCGCATCGACTCCAATCGCCAGAGCGTGGTCGGCGTCAATCGCTACAAGCCCGAGGTGGCCGACGTGATCCCGATGCTGAAGGTCGACAACAGCTCGGTGCGCAACCAGCAGCTCGAAAAGCTGGCCCGCCTGAAGGCCGAGCGCGATCCGGCCGCGACGAAGGCCGCCCTGCAGGCGCTGGAAGACGGCGCGCGCGGGACCGGCAACCTGCTGGCTCTGGCCGTCGACGCGGCCCGCGCCAAGGCCACGGTGGGCGAGATCAGCGACGCGCTCGAACGGGTGTTCGGCCGCCACCGGGCCGAGATCAAGTCGATCGAGGGCGTCTACATGAAGGAAGCCGGTTCCGATCCCACCACCGCCCGCGCCAAGGCCATGGTCGAGGCCTTCGCCCAGGCCGACGGCCGCCGCCCGCGCATCCTGGTCGCCAAGATGGGCCAGGACGGCCACGACCGCGGCCAGAAGGTGATCGCCACCGCCTTCGCCGACCTCGGCTTCGACGTCGACATCGGCCCGCTCTTTCAAACACCGGCCGAGGCCGCCAGGCAGGCCGTGGAGAACGACGTCCACATCGTCGGCGCCTCGTCCCTGGCGGCGGGGCACCTTACGCTCGCCCCCGAACTGAAGGCCGAGTTGGGCAAGCAGGGCCGCGCCGACATCATGATGGTGGTCGGCGGGGTGATCCCGCCGCAGGACTTCCAGGCCCTGCGCGACGCCGGCGCCGCGGCGATCTTCCCGCCCGGCACGGTGATCGCCGAGGCGGTGATCGAACTGCTCGACAAGCTGAACAAGCAGCTCGGCTACACCCAGGGCGAGGCGGCGTGACGATCACGGCGAACGACCTGCCGCATCCGTCGGACTTCACGAGCTTCCATCCCTTCATCAAGGGCGTGTTCAGCCAGTGGCACGCCACGCCCTTCACGCTGGAGGGCCTCGACTTCTCCACCGCCGAGCAGTGGATGATGTACTGCAAGGCCCGCCTGTTTCGCGACGAGGCCGTCGCCGCGGCGATCCTGGCCACGTCCGATCCGTCGGTGCAGAAGCGCCTGGGCCAGACCGTCGCGGGCTTCGAGCAGGAGACCTGGGACGCCTGGAAAGTCGACATCGTCCATCGCGGCAGCCTGGCCAAGTTCGGCCAGAACGACGGCGCCCGCCGCCGGCTGACGGCGACCGGCGAGGCCATGCTGGTCGAGGCCAATCCCCGCGACTGGATCTGGGGCGTCGGCCTCTCCGCCGACGATCCGGCCGTGCATCGCCCCGACGACTGGAAGGGCGAGAACCTGCTGGGCCGGATCCTGACCGACGTGC
>JASGDR010000010.1:0-14615 GCA_047607095.1 Caulobacter sp. | reverse complement strand
CCACCGATCGCTTCGCGATCACCTCCCCCACAGGGGGAGGTTTCTTGAGGCGGTTAAGCCGCCCGGTGGGTGTGGATCACCTTTTGCGGGCCTTCGCGGAAGCGCTTTTCGGCGGTGACGATCCGTTCGCACAGGGCGTCGAGATCGCTGAGCAGCGAATAGGTGGCGTAGATCGGGATCTCCATCATCGCCACCTGCGCCCGGGGCATGAACTCGCAGTACTTCTTCCACGAGATGTGGCTGTCGCGGGCGTTCATGGCGCGCTGGCCGAGCGGGTTCCACAGGTTCAGGTCGACCAGCTCGTCGCGGCATTCCTTCATCACCGGCAGGGCGATGTAGAGGAACAGGAAGGTCGGGGTGGCCGCGCGGCTGAACTGCGGCTGCACCTGCATGTGCCAGATGCGGAAGGCCTCGAAGAAGTTGGCCTTGCGGGTCGGGTCCGGCGGCAGCCAGGTGGCGTCCTGGTTGATGACCTCGGCGGCGCTGGCGGCCCGCTTGACCAGTTCGTCGGCGCTGCGGCCGCCGGCCATGGTCTTCGACAGGGCGCCGACCGGGATGTTCAGCTTCTTGGCGACGTCGGTGAAGCTGACCTGCTGGCCGCCCATCGGGGTGAACTGGCCGAAATTGGGGGCGTTGGGAGCCTTGGCGCGGCGGATGGCGGCGGCCTCGTGCTCGAGCTTCTGGGCCTCGCGCTTCTTTTCGGCCTGGAGGCGGTCGAAATCGGCCTCGTGCTCGGTCTGCTCCTCGGGCGTCATCCAGCGGGCCCGACCGGGGCCGTAGGTGCGCTCCAGGCGATTGATCAGCACCAGCACGTGGTTCTCGGACGGCTTGGGGCCGATGTCGCCGAGGAACGCGCGGAAGTCGCGCCACGTCCCGGTCACGCCGGTGCCGCGGCTCATCAGGATGTTGCGATGAATCGAGGCTTCGCCGGCGTATTTCCGGCAAAGCGTCTGCAGAGTCAGGTCCTTGAGATCCTGATCCAGTTCGCTTCTGACGTTCGCATCCATCGACAACGTCAGCCTCCCCTCCCGCGAGAAATAGAGAATTCTGCCCCGGGACCGTTTGTCGCACCCTGACGTTTAACATTTCGTCACGATGCCGAACAGCGTTCAAGGCAGCGTTTGTTTGTCGCATGAGCGACACGGGAGGCGTCCGAACACGCCTTCCCGCGGTTGCGCCAAGTCCATTTCGCTCGACGCGAAACCCGTGTTGGGACAAAAGACGCGCATGAAATTCCTGGATCAATGCAAGATCTTCATCCGCTCCGGAAACGGCGGCGGCGGGTCGGTCTCTTTCCGACGCGAGAAGTACATCGAATACGGCGGTCCCGACGGCGGCGACGGCGGCCGCGGCGGCGACGTGTGGATCGAGGCCGTCGAAGGCCTCAACACCCTGATCGACTATCGCTACCAGCAGCACTTCAAGGCCGGCACCGGCGTGCACGGCATGGGCCGCCAGCGCCACGGCGCGGCCGGCGAGGACGTGGTCCTCAAGGTGCCGGTCGGCACCGAGGTGCTGGAGGAAGACAAGGAAACCCTGATCGTCGACCTCGACACGGCCGGCATGCGCGTGCAGTTGGCCAAGGGCGGCAACGGCGGCTGGGGCAATCTGCACTTCAAGGGCCCGGTCAACCAGGCCCCCACCTGGGCCAACCCCGGCCAGGAGGGCGAGGAGCGCTGGCTGTGGCTGCGGCTGAAGCTGATCGCCGACGTCGGCCTGGTGGGCCTGCCCAACGCCGGCAAGTCGACCTTCCTGGCGGCCGCCAGCGCCGCCAAGCCGAAGATCGCCGACTATCCCTTCACCACCCTGACGCCGAACCTCGGCATGGTCGACCTGTCGACCAGCGAGCGCTTCGTCCTGGCCGACATCCCCGGCCTGATCGAAGGCGCCAGCGAGGGCGCGGGCCTGGGCACCCGGTTCCTGGGCCACGTCGAGCGCTCGGCCACCCTGATCCACCTGGTCGACGCCACTCAGGACGACATCGTCGGCGCCTGGACCACCATCCGCGGCGAACTCGAAGCCTATGGCGACGAGCTGGCCGACAAGTCCGAGATCCTGGCGTTGAACAAGATCGACGCCCTCGACGAGGAGACCCTCGCCGAGAAGGTCGCCGAGCTGGAAGCCGTCGCCGGCGTCCGGCCGATGCTGGTCTCGGGCGTGTCGGGCCAGGGCGTGACCGAGCTGCTGCGCGCCGCCTACCGCCAAGTCCGCGAGCGTCGCGGCGAGATCATCGTCGAGGAAGACGACGACGGTCCCATCGAGGAGACGCCGGGGGGCTGGCGGCCGTGAACCTGGGGGTCGGGGGACCTCTGGGCCAGGCCCGGAGGATCGTGTTCAAGGTCGGCTCGGCCCTGCTGGTCGACGCCGCCACCGGCGCGGCCGACAAGGCCTGGCTCGAAGCGTTCTGCGCCGACGCCGCGGCCCTGCGCGCGGCCGGCAAGCAGGTGGTGGTGGTGTCGTCCGGCGCGGGGGCGCTGGGCCGCCGTCGCCTCGGTATCTCGGGCCGCAAGGCCACCCTGCCGGAAAAGCAGGCCGCCGCCGCCGCGGGCCAGAGCCTGCTGATGCGGGCCTGGGAAGAGGCGTTCGAGCCGCACGGCGCGGGCGTCGCCCAGATCCTGATGACCCGCGACGACACCGAGACCCGCCGCCGCTGGCTGAACGCCCGCGCCACGGTCGAGACCCTGCTGTCGCTGGGCGTGGTTCCCGTGGTCAACGAGAACGACACGGTGGCCACCGAAGAGATCCGCTACGGCGACAACGACCGCCTGGCCGCCCGCGTGGCCCAGCTGGCCGGCGCCGACCTGCTGGTGCTGCTGTCCGACATCGACGGCCTCTACACCGCCGACCCGCGCCGCGACCCGACCGCCACCCACATCGCCCGCGTCAGCGAGATCACGCCGGAGATCGCCGGCATGGCCGAGGGCGCCAACCAGACCGCCGGGGTCGGCACCGGCGGCATGGCCACCAAGATCGCCGCCGCCCGCATCGCCCGGGCCGCCGGCTGCGCCACCCTGATCACCCTGGGCTCGCGCCCGCGTCCGCTGGCCGCCATCGAGGAAGGCGCGCCCGCCACCCTGATCGAGGCCGGGGCCTCGCCCGCCGCCGCCTACAAGGCCTGGATCGCCGGCTCTCTGGCCCCGCAGGGCTGGGTGACGGTCGACGCCGGCGCCGTGGCCGCCCTGAAGACCGGCAAGAGCCTGCTGGCCGCCGGAGTGCGCGCCGTCGAGGGCCCGTTCGACAAGGGCGACGCCGTGCGCGTGCGCGACGAGACCGGCCGCGAAGTGGCCCGCGGCCTCGTCCGCTACGACAGCGCCGACGCTTTACGGATCGCCGGCCTGCGCAGCGACGCCATCGAGGCCGAGCTCGGCTTCACCGAGGGCCCGATGATCCACGCCGATGATCTGGCGGTGAACACCTGACCCTTCTCCCCTTGCGGGAGAAGGTGTCATCCGAAGGATGACGGATGAGGGGTCGCACCCACGAAAAACGCCGCGGCAGCTGATCAGCTGTCGCGGCGTCTTGCTTTTGAGAGACCCCTCACCCAACCTCGCTCCGCGAGGCCACCCTCTCCCGCAAGGGGAGAGGGATTATTTCAAGAACCCATCCACCGCCCGCGCGAACGCCTCCGGCTGGTCGGCCATGATGAAGTGGCGGCTGTTCTCCACGCGCACCAGCTTCACGCCGGGCAGGTCGCCGTATTCCCGCATCCACAGCGCCCCCACCACGCCGGGCGGCAGAGGTCCCTCGGCGTCGACCGCGTAGACGGCCGTGACCGGCGTCTTCATCGCCGCCAGACCCGGCCGGGCGTCCAGCGTCATCACCTCGCTCAGGGCCTTGGCCACGGCGCGGCGATCCGAGGCCAGGGACCAGGCGGCGACGGCCTCCTGCGCGGCCGGGGTGCGCGACAACCCCTTGGCCGTGGCGGCCTGCTGGGCGGCGAAGGCCTCCGGGCTGGCCGACAGGACCCCGGCCGCCATCTTGTCGGCGAACGGTTTGGCGCTGGCCGGCGTCGCGGTCGGCCCGAACATGACGCTGTAGAACGGCAGGCTGTCGACGGTCATCACCCGGCCCACGAGCTCGGGATGGCGCTGGGCCAGCAGCAGGGCCGACAAGCCGCCCATCGAGTGGCCGATCACCACCGGCTTTTCCAGCTTCGCCGCGCGGATATAGGCCGCCAGGGCCTCGACCGCCGGATCGACGAACGGCCCGTCGCCGCCGGTCCAGAGCTGGCCGGCGAAACCCGACAGCTGCACCAGGTGCACGCGGCGCGCGCCCTTCAGCCTGTCGGCCAGGGGCCGGAACGCCTCGCGCGACGAGGCAAGGCCAGGGATCAGGACGACGTCGGGCCCCTGCCCCACGACCTCGACCGTCAGGCGGTCGGAGGTGAAGGCCGCGACCGGGGCGGCCGGCTGGGCTCGCGCCGCCGAGACGGCGATCCCCAGCCCCAGCAGTCCGGCCAGGACGATGACGCAGGCGCGCGCGACGGCGCGGCCGCCGGGAAAGGCGAACGACATGGGTGTCTCCTTGAGGAAGGGAACGTCCTCAGCGGACGTGCGGGTTCTCGAAGATCTCTTCGATGGGCCGTTCGAAGACGGCGGCGATGCGGTAGGCCAGGTCGAGCGAGGGGTCGTGCTTCTCGGTCTCCAGGGCGTTGACCGCCTGGCGCGAGACGCCCAGGGCCTGGCCCAGCTGCTCCTGGGTCCAGCCGCGCTCGACGCGCAGCAGCTTCAGGCGGTTCTTCAACGGGTGCTCCGGACGAAGATCGAGGTCAGCCCGAACATGGCCCAGAACAGCGGCAGGATCAGCCAGCCGGGCGCGTGCGGCGCGTGGGCGTAGCTTTCGCCGAACCCCCAGCCGGTGAACAGCGCCATGGCCAGGCCGGCGGCGATGATGAACTGGCGGGCGATCAGGCCGCGCACGAACTCGTCGGACTCGGTCATGTAGGCCAGCAGCGCCCAGATCTGCCCGATGACCGGCGCGGCCGTCACGAGGGCCAGCGCCCAGGCCGCGACCGGGCTCTTGATGTCGTCGAAGGCGCCGAAGATCGCGCCCATATTGACCAGCACATAGGGAACCGTGAACGCCACGATCCTTATCGCGTAACGCTTTTGCGCCGAGGTCTGGAATTTGCCGATGGCCGGCATGGCTCGCCTCCCGTTGATGTAAGGCAAACCTGACACGCTTAAAATGTAATGTCAACCTGACATAATGTCAGGAAAACCAGACACGACTTCGGCCCGGCTTCACTTCGGATACGGCGTCAGCGACGACGGCCGCGCCGCGGGCCTGGCGCCCCAGGCCTTGTCGGGCGTCGCGCTCATGGTGAAGACCAGCTCCCCGCCGGCCCGGATCTCGGCGTCGCGCAGAAAGACGCGGTCCAGCGGCTTGCCGTTCAGCGTGACCTTGCCGACGTAGGGACGAGCGTCCGACAGCCCCTCGGCCCGCACCGTGAAGCGCTTGCCGCCCTCCAGGTTCAGCACCGCCTTCTCCACGAACGGCCGGCCGATCACATACTCGTTCGAGCCCGGCGCGACGGGGTAGAAGCCCAGCGCCGTGAACACCAGCCAGGCCGACATCTGGCCCAGGTCGTCGTTGCCCGCCAGGCCGTCGGGCGCGGGCTTGTACTGGGTCTCGACGATCTGCTTGAGCCTTGCCTGGGTGCGCCAGGGCGCGCCGGCGTAGGCGTACATGTAGGCCACGTGGTGGCTGGGCTCGTTGCCGTGGATGTACTGGCCGATCAGGCCGGCGATGTCTTCGGCGTGCGAGTAGTCGAGCTTGGAGTTGTCGTAGTCGAACATGGCGTCGAGCTTCTTCACCACGGCGGCGTCGCCGCCCATGGCGCCCACCAGGCCGCCCAGGTCGTGCGGGGCGAACCACGAATACTGCCAGGCGTTGCCCTCGGTGTAGTCCGAGCCGTAGTTGATCGCCGTCGGGTCGAAGGGCTCGCGGAACGTCCCGTCGCTCTTCCTGGCGCGCAGGAAGCCGGTCTTGGGATCGAAGCTGTTCCTCCAGTTCAGCGACCGCTTCTCGAAGGTCGCGGCGATGTCGCCCCTGCCCATCGCTTTGGCCATGCGGGCGATTGTCCAGTCGTCGAAGGCGTATTCGACGGTCTTCGACGCCGCCTCCGGCTCGCGGTCGATCGGTACGTAGCCGAGCGCCATGTAGTCGGAGAGGCCGCCATAGGGGCCGTAGGTCGCGCTTTTCACCATCGCGTCCAGCGCCGCCTCGGCGTCGAAGCCGCGGATCCCCTTCATGTAGGCGTCGGCGATCACCGGCACGGCGTGATAGCCGATCATCGTCCAGGTCTCCTGGCCGTGGAACGCCCAGACCGGCAGGATCCCGTAGGGGCTGACCTTCTGCGAGGCGACCAGCGAATTGACGAAGTCGGCGTTGCGCTTTTCCGGCTGCACCAGGGTCAGCAGCGGATGCTCGGCGCGGAACGTGTCCCACAGCGAAAAGGTCGAGTGGTAGGTGAAGCCTTCAGCCTGATGCACGCCGTTGTCCGGCCCGCGCCAGCGACCGTCGACGTCGCCCGAGACGCCCGGCGCGATCAGGGCGTGATAGAGGGCGGTGTAGACGTTGGTCCGCATCGGCGCCGACGCGGCGACGTCGAGCGCCCCCAGCGCCTTTTCCCAGTCGGCCCGGGTGCGCGAGCGCAGGCCGTCGAAGTCGAAGCCCTTCTCGTCGCTGTCGAGATTGGCCAGGGCTCCGGCCTCGTCGACGGTCGAGATCGCCACCTTGACCACCAGCGGCCCGTCGATCCGGCCGAAGTCGAAGACGCCGACCAGCGCCCGGCCCTCCAGCTGGGCGCGGTCGCCGCCGGTGCGGCCCGGCTGCTTGAACCCCCTGTAGGCGACGTCGGTCTCGGTGCTGGTCAGGCTGCGGCCGACCATCGGCCGGCTGAAGCGCATGGCGAAATAGAGCTGCCGTCCCGGCGCCCAGCCGCGCGTCTCGCGCATGCCGGTGACCGTTCCGTCGTCGCGCACCCGGATCCGCGACCAGGAAACCTTGCCCGGATAGTTGTAGATCGAGCTTCTCAGGTCGAGCAGCACCTGGGCCCGCGCGCCCGGCTCGAAGGCGTAGCGGTGCATGCCGGTGCGGGCGCCCGCCGTCAGCTCGGCCCGCACCTTGGAGTCGGTCAGGGTGACGGCGTAGTAGCCGGGCCGGGCGATCTCGCCGTCGTGGGTGAAGCGCGAGCGGTAGCCCGAGCCGGGAACCGTCGGATCGCCGGGCTCCAGCCTGGCCTCGCCGCTGACCGGCGCCAGCAGGATGTCGCCGAGGTCGGAATGGCCGCTGCCCGAGAAGTGGGTGTGCGAGAAGCCGAGGATGGTCGGGTCCGAGCGCCGATAGCCGGCGGCGCGGGCGTAGCTTTGCTTGAACGGCAGGACGTCGGTGTCGGGCGACAGCTGCACCATGCCGAACGGGGCGACCGCGCCGGGGAAGGTGTGCCCCTCGCCGTCCGTGCCGATGAAGGGGTCGACGGCCTCGTAGGGGGTCTTCAGGGGCGCCTGGGCGAGCGCGGGGGCCGTGCAGAGGGCCGCGCCGAAAGCCGCGCCGAAAGCCGCGAGCGCGGCGAGCACCAGTCCAGGACGCATGATCTTCCTCCTCGGGAGGCGGGAGCCTAGACGCAAGGCGGCGCGGCCGTCACGCCGCTTCCAGCTGCGCTGAGGGCGAATCCAGGCTTTTCCCATTTCCCCCGAGGCCTAAAGCGCCTAGGTAAGGCTCACTCTGAGCATATCCGGGGACGGACGAGCCATGGACGACGCGGCCGGTGGCCTGCAGGCGACGATGAGGGCGATGGGCCAGGCGGCCCGCGAGGGCGCGCGCGCGCTCCGCCTCGCCACGCCGGCCCAGCGCACCGCCGCCCTCGTCGCCATCGCCGCGGCCATCCGCGCCGAAGCCCCCGCGATCCTGGCCGCCAACGCCCGCGACCTGGAAAAGGCCGGAGCGAACGGCCTGACCGCGCCGATGATCGAGCGTCTGATGCTGAACGAGCAGCGCCTGGAAGGCGTGGCCGCCGGCGTCGAGGCCGTGGCCGCCATCCCCGACCCGCTGGGCGTGGAAACCTCGCGCTGGACCCGGCCCAACGGCCTGGACATCGCCCGCGTGCGCACGCCGATCGGCGTCATCGCCATGATCTACGAAAGCCGTCCCAACGTGACGGCCGACGCCGCGGCCCTGACCCTGCGGTCGGGCAACGCCGTGATCCTGCGCGGCGGGTCCGAATGCATCGAGTCGAACCTGGCCATCCACGGCGCGGTGCTGAAGGGCCTGGCCGCCGCCGGCCTGCCGGCCCAGGTGGTGCAGATGGTCAGGACCACCGACCGCGCCGCCGTCGGCGCCATCCTGTCGGGCCTGGACCGCGCCATCGACCTGATTATCCCGCGCGGCGGCAAGAGCCTGGTCGCCCGCGTCCAGGCCGAGGCCCGCGCCCCGGTGCTGGGCCACCTCGAGGGCCTCAACCACGTCTTCGTGCACGAAGCCGCCGACCTGAAGAAGGCCGCCGACATCGTGCTGAACGCCAAGATGCGCCGCGTCTCGGTGTGCGGCTCGGCCGAGACCCTGCTGATCGACCGCGCCGCGGCCGCCAAGCTGCTGCCGCCGATCGCCGACGCGCTGATCAAGGCCGGCTGCGAGATCCGCGGCGACGCCGCCGCCCGCGCCGTCGAGCCCGACCTCAAGGCCGCGACCGTCGAGGACTGGACCACCGAATACCTGGCCCCGATCATCGCCGTGGCCGTGGTCGACGGCGTGGCCGGCGCCGCCGAACACATCGCCACCTACGGTTCGGGCCATACCGACGCCATCGTCACCGAAGACCAGGCGGCGGCCGAACAGTTCATTTCGCAGGTCGACAGCGCGATCGTGCTGGTCAACGCCTCGACCCAGTTCGCCGACGGCGGCGAATTCGGTTTCGGGGCCGAGATCGGCATCGCCACCGACAAGCTTCACGCCCGCGGCCCGGTTGGGGCCGAGCAACTGACGACGTTCAAGTATGTGGTTCGCGGGACCGGCCAGACTCGTCCCTGAAGCCGGCCGTCCCAGCGCCCAGCGTCTCGGCTTCCACCTGGAGCCGGGCATGCGCGTCGGGCTGTTCGGCGGCAGCTTCAACCCGGCGCACGAGGGCCACGCCCACGTGGCCGAAACGGCCATGCACCGTTTGGGCCTGGACCGGGTGATCTGGCTCGTCTCGCCGCAGAACCCGCTGAAGTCCTCGCACGAGACCCGGCCCGTGGCCGAGCGGATGGCCGAGGCCCGCAAGTGGGCGCGCGGCCCGGGCATGATCGTCTCCGACGCCGAGACGCGCCTGGGCTCGCAGTACACGATCGACACCCTGCGCGTGCTGAAGGCCCGCTTTCCGGGCGTGAAGTTCGTCTGGGTGATGGGCGCCGACAGCCTGGCCACCTTCCACCGCTGGCGCGGCTGGACCCAGATCATGCGCGAGGCGCCCGTCGCCGTGGTCTCGCGGCCGTGGGCGGCGCTGAAGGCCCGCACCTCGCCGGCCGCCCGCCGCTTCGCCTTCGCCCGTCGACCGGCCAGCGCGGCGGCCACCATCGCCGACGCCGACACGCCCGCCTGGGTCTACCTGACCGGCCCGCTGAACTTCGCCTCGTCCACGGCCCTGCGGGCGCGCCAGCCCAAGGGCTGAGTCCTCAGGCCGCCGCCGCGCTCGCCGGCAGCCGCTTCAGCAGGTGCTCGACCACCAGCCGCGCCTCGGTCTCGTCCAGCCCCTGGGCCACGCGCACGCTGCGCGCCCCGTAGCTGAACTGGATCGCTCCCATCGCCTTCATGGCGAACGGCCCGCCGAATTGAAACCGGGTCAGCATCGGGTCCTGGCTCGAAGGGCGCAACGCCCGCACCAAAGCCCCCTGATAGAGCTTCCGCCGCGACCACGGCCCGCAGATCATGGCCGCCTCCAGGTCGCCCTGCACCACGCGCAGCGTCTCCACCCCGCCGATCATCCAGGCGAAGGTCACGGCCGCGAACGCCCAGCCCAGCACCCAGGCGCAGAGCCAGAAGGCGATGAACGGCTCGAATTCGGTGAGCAGCTGGTGGATCGCCGCGATCCCGCCGGCGGTCCACCCCACCAGCCATACCGGCAGGAACAGCAGGGGAAAGATCTGTCTGGAGGCCCGGATCCGGATGGTCTGGCCGTCGTCCCGGTCGATCTCGAACCGGGCCTTGCCCGCGGCTTCGTACTTCATCAACGCCCCCTTGAACCCCAGCCCAAGCTCTAGCGCGGCGCGAGGCGGCTGGCCAGGATTCCGCGCCGAACCGGCCTGCGACCACGACCCCCCTCACGTTTCGAGTCTTTCCGTGCTATGGGAGGCTTTGCGCGAAGCCAATAAGGAGCATTCCGCTGCGTAGCGACCCCGCGCCGACGGCGCACGAGGGAACGGCTGGAGCCGAATCCTCGACTGAAAATCCGACGCTCAGTACGGACCTGAACATCAAGGCGCTGGAGCGCCTGATCCTGGACCGCCTCGACGACGACAAGGCCCAGGACATCGTCCACATCGACCTCACGGATAAAAGCTCCGTGGCCGACAGCCTGATCGTGGCGTCGGGCCGCTCGCACCGTCACGTCGGCGCTCTGGCCGATCACGTGCTGCGCGCGCTGAAGGACCATGGCCTGGGCAAGGCCCGGGTCGAAGGCCTGCCGCACTGCGACTGGGTGCTGATCGACGCCGGCGACGTCGTCGTTCACCTGTTCCGCCCCGAAGTGCGCAGCTTCTACAACATCGAGAAGATCTGGGCCGTCGACGCCCCGCACCGGATGCCGGCGGCTTCGTCGAACTGACAGCGCCAAGCGACCTCTCCTTCGACAGGCTCAGGATGAGGTCTACTGACGCGCAATTGAAACCCTCACCCTGAGCCTGTCGAAGGGCGAGGGTTTCAACGCAACTTTCCCCAGAATGAAGATCACCATCCTCACCGTCGGAAAGCTCGGCCGCATGGTCGAGGCGCAGCTGGCGCTGGACTACGCGTCCCGCGCCACCGCCTCCGGCCGCGCCCTGGCGCTGGGCCCCGTCGAGATCCTCGAGGTCGAGGCCCGCAAGCCGGGCAAGGCCGCCGAGGCCGAGGTGCTGCGCCCCCATCTCGAGGGCGCCTACGTCGTCGCCTGCGACGAGCACGGCAAGGTCCACACCTCGCGCGCCTTCGCCGGACGGCTGGAGCGGCTGCGCGACGACGGCCAGCGCCGGATCGTGTTCCTGATCGGCGGCGCCGACGGCCTGGATCCGTCGATCCTGTCGCAGGCCAACGAGCTGCTGGCCTTCGGGCCCCAGACCTGGCCCCACGCCCTGGCCCGCGCCATGCTGGCCGAACAGATCTACCGCGCCGCCACCATCCTAGGCGGCTCGCCCTATCACCGGGATTGAGGCCCTGCGTCCTTCGAGGCTCGGCTGCGCCTCGCGCCTCAGGATGAGGAATTCAGTGCAATCAGCTCCTCATCCTGAGGCGCCCGCAAAACGGGCCTCGAAGGACGCAAGGCGCTTGCCATCGCCCGCCCCTAGGAAACCGCCGCGCCCTCAGGCAGAAGGGGATTCGATGCCCCGCCGTCCTGCGCCCCGCCGCCTAGCGATCGTCGCCGTCAGCGCCTGCGCCCTGCTCCTCGCCGGAGCAGGCGTCGTCGTCGCGCAGCAGATCGGCGACCAGCGCACGCGCGACCTGCAGCAGGCCGCCGACACCCGCCGCGAGATCGAGGACCTGCGGGCCGAGCTGTCGCGGCTGAACCAGCAGCAGGTCGCCGCCGGCGCCGACGTCGACGTCAAGCGCGCCCGGCTGGAGGCCCTGCACCGCCGGGAGTCGGCCCTGATCGGCGAGATGGGCCGCGACCGGGGCCAGCTGGCCCGTCTGCTCAGCGCCCTGCAGCTCTTCCGCCGCAACCCGCCGCCGGCCCTGCTGGTCAATCCCGGCGACGCCCGCGACGCGGTGCGGGCGGCGATCCTGATCCGCGCCATGACGCCCGAGCTGCAGGCCCGGGCCGACGCCTACGCCCGCCAGGCCCGCGCCGTCGGCGCCCTGCGCCGCGAGGCCGCCGCCGCCTCCGAGCAGCTGTTCACCGCCGAAAGCGCCGTAGCCGACCGCCGCGGCGAGCTGGAGCGGATGATCGTCGAGAAGACCGAGCTGGAGCGCGCCTACGCCCAGGACGCCATCGCCGCCGACCAGGAACGCCGCACCCTGGGCGCCCTGACCGACGGCCTGGCCACCGCCGCGCCCTCCGGACCGCTGACCCTGCGCGCCCCGGCCCCGGGCGAGGTCGTGCGCCGCTTCGGCGAGGCCCTGCCGGTCGGCGGCAAGTCCGAGGGCCTGTCGATCCGCACGGCCAAGGGCCAGGCGGTCGGCAGCCCGGCCGCGGGCGTCGTCGAATACGCCGGCCCGCTGAACGGCTGGGACATGGTGGTGATCGTCCGCACCCAGGGCGCCTATCACCTGGTCATGGCCGGCATGGCCGACGTGAAGGTCGCCCCCGGACAATCCGTCGCAGCCGGCGCCGACCTCGGCAGCATGACGGACCGTGGACCTTTGGAGCCGGAGCTCTATCTTGAAGTACGTGAGAACGGCGTCCCGGCCGATCCGGGGCGCTGGCTCAAGCAGGAGTCGCGGTAGACGACTTTTTCAGTAATGATGGGCGTTCATCGACGTGCGGCCCACGTCGGGGATGGACGGGGCCGGACGATTAAAACGCGGCGTCAGCGCCGCTCGGTTAGCGAAAGCGGCGCCCGCGCCGCCCAATTCGGATGCGGCGTCCGCGCCGCAAAGGGAGCCTTCTAGGCCTTATGCGCAAGTACCTGCTCATCGGTGTTTCGGCCTTCATCCTCGGCGCGGGGACGATGGCCTATGTCAGCCCCATCGCCCAAGCGACCATCCCCTCGCAGAAGGCCAAGACCTACAAGCTGCTCGAGCTGTTCGGCGACGTGCTCGCCACCGTCGAGGACCAGTACGTCACCGAGGTCGACGACAAGAAGCTGATCGAGGCGGCGCTGGACGGCATGCTGACCAGCCTCGACCCGCACTCGGGCTACCTGTCGCCCGACAGCTTCGAGGACATGCAGGACACCACCCGCGGCGAGTACGGCGGCCTCGGCATCGAGGTCACCAGCGAGGACGGCGTGGTCAAGGTGATCTCGCCGATGGACGGCACGCCCGCCGCCAAGGCCGGCGTCCAGGCCGGCGACTACATCACGGCCGTCAACGGCCAGTCGGTGCTGGGCCTGACGGTCAACGAGGCCGTCAAGCAGATGCGCGGCCCGGCCGGCGAGACGGTGACCATCACCATCGCCCGCGAGAAGACCGACCCGTTCGACGTCAAGCTGGTGCGCGAGGTCATCAAGCCCAAGGCCGCCATCGCCCGCATGGAAGGCGACTACGGCTACGTGCGCCTGCCCGGCTTCAACGAGAAGTCCACCGACGCCCTGGCGGCGGCCATCAACGACCTGAAGACCAAGAACCCGCAGATGAAGGGCCTGGTCTTCGACCTGCGCAACAACCCGGGCGGCCTGCTCGACCAGGCGCGCGGCGTGGCCGACCTCTTCCTGGAAGGCGGCGAGGTGGTCAGCCAGCGCGGCCGCAATCCGCGCGACATCCAGCGCCTGAACGCCACCCCGGGCGACATCCTGAACGGCCTGCCGATGGTGGTGCTGATCAACCAGGGCTCGGCCTCGGCCGCCGAAATCGTCGCCGGCGCCCTGCAGGACCGCCACCGCGCCGAGCTCGTCGGCATCACCAGCTTCGGCAAGGGCTCGGTGCAGACCGTGATCCCGCTGCGCGGCGGCGCCGACGGCGCGCTGAAGCTGACCACGGCCCGCTACTTCACCCCGTCGGGCCGCTCGATCCAGAAGACCGGCATCGAGCCCGACCTGGAAGTGGCCCAGACCAAGGACCAGGCCCAGGACATCGCCAACCGCGTGTGGTTCAGCGAGGCCAGCTTCAAGAACGCCCTGAACGCCGACGAGGGCAAGACCCGCCGCGGCGCCCACACCCCGGCCGAGGCCCCGCCCGCCGGCTTCGACGAAAAGAAGGACGACTTCCAGCTGTCGCGCGCCCTGGCCGTGCTGAAGGCCGGTTCGGTCGAGGCCGTGGCGAAGCTGCCCAAGCCGCAGCCCAAGATCGCCGAGGTCACCGCCAAGGCCGCCGCGGCCGGCAAGCCCCCGGTCGAGAAGAAGTAAGGCGCCTCCGAGCGTTCGCAGGAAGAGCCGCCCGTCGCAGGATGGGCGGCTTTTTTGTTTCACGCCTCTCCCGGAGGGAGGGGCCCAGGCGAAACCTGGGAGGGTGAGGGGTCACACCGCCAGCGGTCCCATCCCGACCCTCTCCCCCGTAAAATCCCCGCGAAAGCGGGGACCCGGGGCTTTTCTGAAACCCACCGGCTAAGCCCTTCCCCCTCGATGGGGGAAGGGAGAAGAAAGGGTGACGGGGATAGACGCAGCTCCATCCCCGTCGAGCTCGCAACAGAACCCAACGAACTCAGCTACTTACAACTTTATCACCCAAACTTATCAGACGCGCTCGAACCGCCCCCATAATCAAGTGATCCCAGCCACGGGGAGGGCTCTTGGTACCGGCCCGAGTTAGCGGCTGTGATCGCATCGAGCGGGGCCGCTTGGGGCGTCATG
>JASGDR010000009.1:0-3157 GCA_047607095.1 Caulobacter sp. | reverse complement strand
GTTGAAGCCGGTCAGGTTGCCGATAGCCAAGTCGTGGCTGGGGTCGAAGGCGAAGTCATCGGCGCGGTATTCGGCGCCGACGGCGAAGCCGATCGGGCCGGCCGGCAGCGAGAACATGTTCACCGTGTCACCGTTGAAGGTCAGGCCGGCGTACAGCTGCTCGTAATCCTGCGACGAGTTGATCCGCGTCTTGATGAAGTTGGCGGCGGCGGCCGAGATGTTGCCTTGGCCGAACAGGTTGATCGGCACACAGCCGCCCGACGGATCAAGACAGCCGGTGCCCGTGGCGTTCAGCAGCAGGGCCTGCTGGATGCGGGCCAGGCTGGTGTCGCCTTCCAGCGAGTTGCTGCCATGGGTGTTGCCGTACTGGAAGTAGGTCTCGAAGCCGCCGTTGATGGCCTCAATATCCCCGCGCAGGCCGAGTTGCAGCTGGAAGCCGCTGAAGTTGAACTTCGAAACGCGCGGACCGACTTCGCTCAGGCGGCGATTGAAGACGCCCGATACGACGTCGTAGAGACCGTCGCCATCGGTGTCGACGTCGGTGAACGTACCGGCGGTCCACGGGCTGGAAGCGGCGATGGTGTAGGCCGTGCTGGAACCCAGGCTGTTCAGCGCGGTCTTGGCGGCCGCGGTCAGGAACGGGTTGTTATCCAGGGTGAAGCGGAAGGTCCGGCTGCCGATCGGGGTCGGGGCCAGTTGGGTGACGACCTTGCTGTTGACGAAGTTACCCTTGGCGAACGCGGTCAAGCCCGGCTTGATCTCGTAGTTCGCCATCGAGGTGACCGAGTAGCGTTCCTGCGGCGTCTGAACGTAGTTGATCGGAGCGAAGTTGTAAGTGTCCGTCGCCGAGTTGTAGAGGCGGACATTGCCGTCCGGCAGGAACAGCGCGGAGTTGGTCGAGGCGTTCGGAGTGACGCCAGGCAGGGTCACGAAGCGACCGGCGACGGACGGATCGACGCGGCCTTGCTCGTTCGAGCCCGAACCCGACGGGACGAAGCCGGTACGGGTCGGGTTGTCGCCCCAGGCGGTGCTGAGCATGCCGCCGCGCTTGCCCTGGGTCAGGGCTTCACGCTTGTTGTAGCCCAGGCTCAGGACCACGTTGCCCTTCTTGTCGCCGCCGAAGTTGGCGCCGAAAGTCGTGCTGGCCGAATAGATCGGCGCGTCGCCGTCGTCGGTATTCTGGTAGCCGACCGAGGTCTCCATGCCCTCGAAGTCGTTCTTCAGAATGAAGTTGACCACGCCCGAGATTGCGTCCGAGCCGTAAACGGCCGAACCGCCGCCCGACACCACTTCGATGCGCTTGATCAGCGCCGGCGGGATCAGGTTGATGTCGACCGTGCCCGTCTGGGTGGTCGGGGTCTGGCGCTTGCCGTCGACCAGCACCAGGGTCCGCGCCGCGCCCAGGCCGCGCAGGTTGACCGTGGCCGTGCCGTTGCTGCCGTTGTTGACGGTCGAGGTGATGCCCGGGACGGCCTGCGGCAGGGTGTTCAGCAGGTTTTCGGTGTTCACCACGCCCGACTGCTGCAGCTCCTTTTCGCCGACGGTGGCGACCGGGCTGCTGGAGGTCAGGTCAGGACGCGCGATGCGCGAGCCGGTGACGACGATTTCCTCGACCGCGGCGGGCTCTTCCTGCGCGAAAGCCGGCGAGGCCACCACGATGGGCGAGATCACGCCGCACAGAAGGGTGGACGCGAGTAGTCGCTTACGCGTGGACAGGGCGTTCAACATCAAACCTCCAAAACCATATTTTCGCGCCGCCCAGCGTTCCCCCGAACGGCGCCTGATGCCCCCCCGCGTCGGGTTCGATGCGGGACCGCGCCATGAACGTCGTTTGCCGAACTGGGGTCAATCTTGCCCCGTATCGATGGGTTACATTTAGTTCATACTGTAACAAAAGGGACGCAGTTTGCCCTAATAGCGCCACATAGGGCGCCGAATTCGCCCATAAAGATTGAAATAGATCCGCGTTCGCGAATTTCAGTGAAATGCTAAATATCGATAAGCGGAAAACGTCCGATCGAAGATGGCTTCCGGAAGATCGGTGATTTCTTGCAGCTTAACCGACAGTTTCAGGATCATATTTTTCGAAGTTGACGGTATACGAAAACTCAAGACCAGACCCTGGGACCTTCGGGGGAAGGTCGCAATAACATTGCTATGCAGCAACCAATGGAAATCATCGGCACCGCTCCCGAGGGGAGGAAAAACCATGGGCGCCTGCTATTTCGGCGCCGGACCAGGACCGGCGCCGTGGGGCGATTGAACCGGCGAACGGCGATCTGTTAGCTAGAACCCGTCGCCGCTCCTGGCGCGACGGGGGAGATTCGCCGTGTACGACGCCGCCCGATGACGGCCGCCAAGCCCGCCCTGCGCATCCGCGCGGACCTTGATCCCGCGCCGTTCGCGGAAATCTTCGCCCGCGACGGCGTGGTGCAGATCCCCGTCTTCCTCGAGCCGGGCGACGCCGACGCGGCCGCGGCCCTGCTCGACGGCGTCTCGTCCTGGGCCATCGTCGCGCCCGACGAGAAGAACGAGACCCTGGTCATCAACAACGAGGCCATCCGCCGCTTCGGCGACGCGGCCGTCCGCCAGTTCCTGCAAGGCGCCCTGAAGCGCGCCTCGCGAGGCTTCTCGTTCATCCACCTGTCCTACCCGCTGCAGGACGAGTACGCCCGCGACCCCGCCCCGGCGGTCCACGGGCTGACCGAGCTGGTGCAGGGCCGGCCGTTCCTCGACTTCGGCGCGGCCGTGATCGGGCGCGAGCACGTGGCCGGCGTTCGCGCCCAGGCGTCGAACTATCGCCCCGGCGACTTCCTGACGCTGCATGACGACAAGCACGGGCGCGACACGCGGCTGGCCGCCTTCACCCTGGGCTTCACACGCGGCTGGCGGCCCGACTGGGGCGGCCAGCTGCTGTTCCACGACGCCGAAGGCCAGATCGAGCGCGGCTTCCTGCCCGGCTTCAACGTGCTGACCCTGTTCAAGGTGCCCCGCGCCCACTCGGTGGCGCCGGTCGCCGCCTACGCCGCCGCCAAGCGCCTGTCGGTCACCGGCTGGCTGATCGACGAACCTCGAGGAACGCCGCAATGACCCGTACCCGCCTTGGCCGCGCCGCGGCCGCCTCGGCCCTCGCCGCCGCCGTCGCGGTCGTCGCCGC
>JASGDR010000008.1:0-3694 GCA_047607095.1 Caulobacter sp. | reverse complement strand
GTCGTCGTCGCGGCGGGCCTGGCCGAAGCCGGAGCCGACCCGCCCCAGCGCAGGTTGTAGTTCAGCCCCCAGCGCAGGATCGCGTTGTCGGCATGGGCGAAGTTCACCGGCCGGCTGTCGACCGACAGCAGCCGGCCGACCTTGTTCGGATAGTCGGGGTCCGTCTCCGGCACGGCTTCGCGCACGAAGCGCGACGGGAAGGCCGCTTCCAGCTCGGGCGAGATCGACGGGAACGAGGCGATCTGGTCGTCGATGCGACTGGCCGTGTAGTTGCCCCAGAAGAAGAAGTCCCGCTTCTCGAACGGCTTGTACCAGAAGTTCAGCTTCACGACCTGGCGGCTGTCGGGCTTCAGCGTCGGATTGCCGCCCTCGATGCGGGTGACGTTGACGGTGTCGCCGGTGGCGAAGTCGTACATCGAGATGTTGGGCGTCTGCACGACCGGGTCGTTGACCTGCTGCGGCGTCGGTTCGCCCTCCTCGGCGCTGTAGTTCAGCCCCAGGCTGACGCCCTTCATCGGCTGCCACTGCACCCCGCCGCCGGCGGTGACCAGGCCGCCGATGTCGGAGAACTGCTCGTAGAGCCCGTTGCCGTTCACCGACACCGAGCCGATGAAGCCCAGCGGCCCCTCCCCCCGCTCGAGCAGCGGCAGGTCGAGACTGGCGTAGGCCGTGGCGCGGTCGCGGGTCAGGTCGCGCCTGGTCGCCACGCCCGAACGGACGCTGTCGGCCTCGACCCGGCGGCTGTCCAGTCCAGTCTTGAAGGTGGCGCGCAGGCGGCCGGTCGGCAGTTCGGCCAAGGCGCCCGACGCCGTGAACTCGGCCTTGGCGTTGGTGGTGACGGAGTCGGCGGTGTCCTGGGCCTTGTAGTTCAGCAGCGACCTGGGAACCGGACCGAACGGATCGACCGTCGGGTCGTTGGCCGCCACCGCCGCGGCGTAGGCCGTGGTGTCCAAGCCCCGGCCCGTGCGGGTGGCGCTGTCGGTCAGGTCGAAATTGCCCGACAGGCTCCAGCGCCATCCTTCGAACATGCCCAGCGCCGTCGCCGCCAGCTCCACCTTGTCGGTGTCGATCTTGCGACGCAGGGCGTCGCGCTCGTCCAGGTACCGGTAGAGATAGACGTCGTTGGCGAAGGGCGAGAACGGGTTGTCGGCCGACAGCTCCAGCTTCACGCCCGTGAGGCCCAGATAGCTGACCCGGCTGGTGCTTTCGAGATTGCCGCTGAACGAGACCGTGGCGCGGCCGAAATTGCGGCTGTAGGCGCCCTGGATCGCGCCCTCCTCGCCGCGCGGCTGAAGAGTTCGCGAGGCGGTCAGGTCGCCGTCCGCATAGGTCCCCGCGCCGGCCACGAAGTCGGCCAGGCCCGCTGCACCGCCCGCGAAGGCGGCCGGAACCGCGGCCTTGGTCACGGTCGAGCCGACCAGGGCCGACAGGGCCGGGTCGATCTCGGATCCCGTTCCCCGGCCCACGATGTTGCCCTGAAGATCGTAAGGCGAACTGCTTGAGCGGACGATGTCGCGCTCCTGCTCGTAGAGCGGCGTCTCGCGGCGGTAGCGCGCGTTGAGGGTCCAGCGGGCGTCGGCGTCGACCTTGAACTGGCCGCCCCGCTGTTCGGAGAAGGTGCGGCCGCCCTCGGTGGCGAACCGCCGCTCGTCCTCGATGGTGCGCTGGCGGAAGTTCTTCTTGAGGATGAAGTTCAGCACCTTCTGGTCGGCGCGGTATCCATAGGCCAGGGCCTTTTCCTCGGGATAGATCTCGGCCTGCTGCACCGCCTCGGGCGGGATGCCGTTCATCTCCTGCGGCCCGGAAATGCGCTGGCCGTTGATGACGATGATCGGCGGCTCGTCGCCGCCCCGGCCGCGTGACGAGGCCGTCAGCGGCGCCAGCGCCGTGACCAGCTCCGACAGGCTGCCCGCGCCGTAGGCCTGGATGTCGGCCTCGTCGAGCACCTGTTCGGGCTCAACGGGCCCCTCGGTCTTGCCGCGCGGCGCGGCGGCCACCGTTACGCCCGAGACGGCTTCGACGGCGTCGAGCGCCGGCTCGGCCGAAGCCGCCGCGGACGGCGCGGTCGCCGAACCGCCGGACGCGGAGGACTTGGTTTCCGAAGACGCCTCGGCGTTCGCCGGATCGGCGGGCGGGGTCTCGGCCGGCTGGACGCCGGCCACGGCCAGAGCGGCCGCCAGACCTTGCAGCAGCGTTCCGCCCAGCGCCATCGCCCCACTCCCCCAAACCGCCCCGACGCTCAACCGTCAGATGCCGGACACAACCAAACCTTGGCCGTGGATTGGGGCTGGATAGCGGCGTTTCGCCAGCTGCGGAAATTAAAGCCCTGTAAGGTGGGAAACCGGTTTCTCAGCTCCCGTAAAGTGGGAGTTTCTACTCTTCCTTCGCCGCTTTTTCAGCCAGCTTGGCCAGCACCCGGCCGCGGCCCTTCGACAGGGCGGTGATCACCCCGCGGAACGTACGGACCTCCTGGTCGGTCAGGCGGGCGCGGGCCAGCGGGACGCGCAGGTTGCGCACCATCGAAGGCTTCTTCTCGGGCGGATGGTAGAAGCCGGCCTTGTCCAGCTCGCCTTCCAGGTGCTCGTAGAGCCCCATCATCGCGGCCTGGTCGGCCGGTCCCTCGACGTTCAGCTCGAACTTCTTCCAGGGGCGGTCGTCGACCGTCATCTTCCATTCGTAGGCGTTGATCGACACGGCCTGGGCCAGATTCAGCGAGCGGAACCGCTCGTCGATCGGGATCGAGACGATCGCCTGGCACAGGGCGATGTCGTCGGTCTCGAGACCCGCGCGCTCGCCGCCGAACAGTAGGCCAACCTTGCGCCCCTGCTCGACCTCGGCCGCCAGGTGACCGGCGGACTCGCGCGGGGTGTAGACGGGCAGGCGCGTCTCACGCGGGCGGGCCGTGGTGGCGTAGACCAGATGCAGGTCGGCGATGGCCTCGGTGAGGCTGCCGAACACCTTGGCGTCGTCCAGCGGCCAGCTGGCGCCCGAGGCGCTGGCCCAGGCGCGCTCCTGGGGCCAGCCGTCGCGCGGATTGACCAGCCGCAGTTCGTAGAGCCCGAAATTGGCCATCACCCGCGCCACGGCGCCGATGTTCTCGGCCAGTTGCGGGGCGCTGAGGATCACGCACGGCGGGGTGCGGACGGCGTCTTCGGCGGCGGTTTCGGCGTTTTCGGTGGTCATGGGCGTCCCTTTGCCGCCGCCGTGCGCCTCCGCGCAAGTCCGAACCGCGTTCTGGCGCGTTTAGCCCCGGTCACGCTTGTTCTCTCCACGAGGCTCCATGAACCGCCGCGCCCTGCTCGCCGCCCTCGCCGCTCCCGCGCTGGCCGGAACGCTGGGAGCCTGCCGCGGACGATCGCACGCCGGCCGGGACGATCCGGCCTTCGATCCCAAGGCCATGACCCCCGGGCTCACGGCCCTGGCCGAGCGGGCCCGTCCCGGGATCCTGGGCGTCGCCGCGCAGGACCTGACCACCGCCCAGCGCATCGCCGTCGCCGGCGACCGACCGTTCCCGATGGACGGCGTCTGGAGGGCCGCGCTGGGCGCGGCGGCGCTGGCCGAGATCGAAACCGGCGCCCTGGCGGCCTCGGAAACCCTGACGATCGAGGACGTCGACCTGTCGCCGCCGCCCGGCGCGACCGCCGACGCCTGGCCCGAACACGACCGCTACACGGTCGACGAACTGCTCAAGCGC
>JASGDR010000007.1:0-8924 GCA_047607095.1 Caulobacter sp. | reverse complement strand
TGAACAAGTACGGGGTGAGCCTGGAGGACGTGCGCGCGGCCATCCAGGCGGCCAACGCCAACCGCCCCAAGGGCGCCCTCGAGGGCGACGGCAAGCGCTACCAGATCTACACCTCCAGCAGCGGCCGCAAGGCCGCCGACTACGCCGGCCTGCTGGTGGCCTGGCGCGGCGACGCCGGCGTCAAGCTGTCGGACGTGGCCGACGTCAAGGACAGCGTCGCCAACACCCGGACGCTGGGCCTGTTCAACGGCAAGCCGGCGATCATCGTGCTGATCACCCGCCAGCCGGGCGCCAACATCATCGAGACCGTCGACAGCGTGCGCGCCGCCCTGCCCGAGCTGCGCGCCCAGCTGCCCGGCGACATCAGCGTGCAGGTGGCCAGCGACAGCACCAACTCGATCCGCGCCTCGCTGCAGGAGATCGAGGTCACCCTGCTGATCTCGATCGTGCTGGTGGTCCTGGTGGTCAGCGCCTTCCTGCGCAGCGCCCGGGCGACCTTCATCCCCACGGCGGCGACCATCGTCTCGCTGCTGGGCACGTTCGGCGTGATGTATCTGATGGGCTTCTCGCTCAACAATCTGAGCCTGATGGCCATCACGGTCGCCACGGGGTTCGTCGTCGACGACGCCATCGTCGTTCTGGAGAACACCCAGCGCCACATCGAGGCCGGCATGGACCGCTTCAAGGCCGCCGTTCTGGGCGCGCGCGAGGTGGGCTTCACCGTGCTGTCGATCAGCGTGTCGCTGGTGGCGGTGTTCATCCCCCTGCTGTTCATGGGCGGCCAGGTGGGGCGGCTGTTCCGCGAGTTCGCCGTCACCCTGTCGGCGGCGGTGCTGATCTCGCTGGTCATCAGCCTGACGACCACGCCGATGATGTGCGCCTACCTGCTGAAGCCCCGTCCCGAGGGCCACCAGGAAGGCCGCGTCGCCCGCTTCTTCGAGAAGATGTTCGACCGCATCCAGGCGCTCTACGCCCGCGCCCTGGACTGGGCCCTGGCGGCCAAGCCGCTGGTGCTGGCGATCCTGATCGCGGTGATCGGCATGACCATCTGGCTCTACATCGCCGTGCCCAAGGGCTTCTTCCCGCAGCAGGACAGCGGCCAGCTGATGGCCGGCATGCGCGCCGACGAAAGCGTCTCCTCGCAGGTCATGCAGACCAAGCTGCGGACTGTCGTCGACATCATCCGCAAGGACCCGGCCGTCGACACCGTGGTCGGCTTCACCGGCGGCAACCGCTCGGGCGGCGGCTTCATGTTCGTCAACCTGAAGCCGATGAAGGAGCGCAAGGAGAAGGGCAGCGCCGTCATCGCCCGCCTGCGGCCGCAACTGCAGAAGGTCACCGGCCTGTCGATCTTCCTCAACCCGGTGCAGGACGTGCGCATGGGCGGACGGTCGAGCAACTCGACCTACCAGTACACCCTGACCAGCGACTCCAGCAGCGCCCTGAAGGAATGGGCGCCGAAGCTGGCGGCGGCGATGGCCAGCCATTCCGACGTCATGACCGACGTCGATTCCGACCAGTCGGAGAACGGCGTCGAGACCCTGGTCACCATCGACCGCGACACCGCCTCGCGCATGGGCATCACGCCCAAGGCCGTGGACAACGCGCTCTACAACGCCTTCGGCCAGCGCCAGGTCGCGACCATCTACGAGGACGTCAACCAGTACGGCGTGATCCTGGAGTGGAACCAGAAGTTCGCCCAGGGGCCCGAGGCGCTGAACGACGTCTATGTGCCGACCTCGACCAGCAGCACGACCACCTCGGCCAGCACCAGCGGGGCGTCGGTCAATCCGTCGCTGCGCGACGCCTCGACCGGCTCGACCCTGAGCACCTCGGCCACGCCGATGGCGCCGCTGACGGCCATCGCCAGCGTCGCCCAGAACGCCACCCCGACCTCGGTCAACCACCAGAACGGCGAGCTGGCGACGACCGTCTCGTTCAACCTGCCCGACGGCGTCTCGCTGTCGCAGGCCCAGGCGGCCATCACCCAGGCCGAAGCCGACATCGGCCTGCCGACCAACGTGCGCGGCAGCTTCCAGGGCAGCGCCCGCAGCTACAACGAACAGATGAAGCAGCAGCCCTATCTGATCGCCGCGGCGCTGGTGGCGATCTACATCGTGCTGGGCATCCTCTACGAGAGCTACGTCCACCCGGTGACGGTGCTGTCGACCCTGCCCGCCGCCGGCGTCGGCGCGGTGCTGGCCCT
Source organism: Caulobacter sp. (assembly GCA_047607095.1). GTDB lineage: Bacteria > Pseudomonadota > Alphaproteobacteria > Caulobacterales > Caulobacteraceae > Caulobacter. The sequence goes on along the minus strand of JASGDR010000007.1, from coordinate 6,718 downwards.
GCTGCTGTTCGGCATGGAGTTCTCGATCATCGCCCTGATCGGGGTGTTCCTGCTGCTGGGCATCGTCAAGAAGAACGCCATCCTGATCATCGACTTCGCCCTGGAGGCCCAGCGGGCCCGGGGGCTGACAGCGATGGAGGCCGTGCGTGAAGCCAGCCTGCTGCGCTTCCGTCCGATCCTGATGACCACCCTGGCCGCGGCCCTGGGCGCCCTACCCCTGGCCATCGGATTCGGCGAAGGCGCCGAGCTGCGCCGTCCGCTGGGCATCACCATCATCGGCGGCCTGATCGCCAGCCAGCTTCTGACCCTGATCACCACCCCGGTCGTCTACGTCTACATGGACCGCCTGCGCGGCAAGCGGCGCAAGGACGAGCGCGACCTGACCCACATGCCCGCCCCGCCGGAGCCCGCCCGATGACCGCCCGCTTTTTGACTTCGCTTCCCCTGCTCGCGCTCGTCGCGGCCTGTTCCACGACGCCGGCCTACGAGACCCCCAAGCTGGCCTCCCCCGCCCCCGCGACCTGGAAGGCGCTGGATGGCTGGCAGGCCGCCGCGCCGGCCGACCACGTGGATCGCGGCGACTGGTGGACCCTGTTGGGCGACCCGCAGCTGGACGCCCTGGCCCAGCGCGTGAAGGTCAACAACCAGACCATCGCCGCCGCCGAGGCCGCCTATCGCCAAGCCCGCGCCCTGGTGAAGGAGCAGCGGTCCTCGCTCTTTCCAGCGATTGATCTCTCGGGTTCCACAACGAAGACCGGCGGCGGCGGGGCCTCGTCGTCCAGCAAGGGCGAGCGCTACCAGGCCGGCATCGGGGCCAGCTGGGAGCCCGACGTCTGGGGCCGCATCCGCGCCAACGTCAACAACGCCAAGGCCTCGGCCCAGGCCAGCGCCGCCGACCTGGCGGCCGCCGAACTCTCGGCCCAGGGCGAACTGGCCACGAACTATCTGGGCCTGCGCCAGGCCGACGCCGAGATCGCGCTCGTCCAGGCCACGGTCGAGGGCTATCAGCGCAGCCTGAAGATCACCGAGAACCGCTATGCGGCGGGCGTCGCGCCACGTTCGGACGTGCTGCAGGCCCAGACCACCCTGGCCAACGCCCAGTCGACGCTGGAGGGCCTGACCCAGACCCGCGCCACCTACGAGAACGCCGTGGCGGTGCTGGTGGGCGAGCCGGCCAACGGCTTCAGGATCGCCGCCGATCCGAACTGGTCGGCGAGCGTGCCGGAAATCCCCGTGGGCCTGCCCTCGACGCTGCTGGAACGCCGCCCGGACGTGGCCGCCGCCGAACGCCGCGTGGCCGCCGCCAACGCCGAGATCGGCGTGGCCCGCGCCGCCTATTTCCCGACCTTCACCCTGACCGGCGACGGATCGAGCAGCGCGACCAAGCTGGGCGACCTGTTCGCCGCCTCGACCAACACCTGGTCGCTGGGCCTGGCCGCGGCCCAGACCCTGTTCGACGCCGGGGCCCGCAAGGCCCAGGTCGCCCAGGCCCGAGCCTCGTACGACGCCGCGGCCGCCGACTATCGCCAGACGGCGCTGGAGGCCTTCCAGGACGTCGAGAACCAGCTGACGGCGGTGCGGGTGCTCGAGCGCCAGTACGCGCTGCTGGACACCGCCTCCAAGGCCGCCGACCAGACCGAGCAGATGCTGCTGAACCAGTATCGCGCCGGACAGGTGGCCTATACCGACGTCGTCACCGCGCAGGCCTCGGCCCTGTCGGCCCGGCGCGAGCTGGCGGCCGCGCGGGTGTCGCGTCAGGCGGCCGCCGTGGCCCTGGTGCAGGCCCTGGGCGGCGGCTGGACGGGCGTGAAGTAGGGCGGTGCGTCCTTCGAGGCTCGGCTTTCGCCTCGCACCTCAGGAAGAGGACGCTGTTGCACTGAATTCCTCATCCTGAGGCGCCCGCATAGCGGGCCTCGAAGGACGCACGGCGTCTCAGCCCGCCGTCGCCTCGCCGGCGATGCGCATCTTGCGGAAGGCGGCGGTCAGTTCGGCTTTCGCCAGAGCCAGGGCGCCGCCGTTGCGCAGGGAGCGGCGAGCGTCGGCGGTGGCGCCGCGATTGATCTGATCGGCGACCTGACCGGCGGCGCGATGGAAGTCGCGGTGAGCTTCCAGGCAGTGCAGGTGCAGGTGGCTGCCGGGCATCAGCCGGTGCCCCTCGCCGTGCAGCCACTGGCCGGCGGCGCACTGGCGCTCGGCGCGCACGGCCGCGGCGTCGACCTGGCGTCCGCCGGCGATGGCGTCCTCCAGCGTCTCGCAGATGTGGTTGTGAAACCGGGTCTGTTCCTGGAAGTCCATCGCCACGCCCCCGCGTTTGAAGCCGTCGAGTGCGCAATGGCGTCGTTCAGTTGCGGCAGTATTGCACGCGCATTGCGGGAGAGATCGACGCCTTCCCCTCGCCTTCGCGCCGCGCTCCCAGCCTGTTTCGAGAGCAGGGCCTGATCGAACAACCCTCGATACCAGCGCACGCCCTGCGAGAAACACGCGCGCAACAGTCGACCTCAAAAAGGGGCGCCATCCGACGACGGAGGGACGCCGAATGATCCGCACCGAAGAGGACGTGCGCGAAGCCGCCGCCTGGCTCGAACGCCTGCGCGCGCCCGGCGCCGACGATGAGGACCGGCGGGCGTTCGAGGCCTGGATGGCCCATCCCCGCCGCCGCGACGCCTTCGAGGCGGTGCAGGCCGTCGACGCCGAGATCGCCAGCTGGGACCCGCCGGAACCGTTTGCGTGGCGCGAACTGAAGGTTCTGGCCCTGGGCGGCGCGGGCCTGGCGGCGGCGGCCTTCGCCGCGGCGAGCCTGCTGGCGCACTGACCCCTCCTGAAAACGCGAAAAGGGCGCCGGCCCGCCAAGACCGACGCCCCTCCTCGCCGCCGCCGGGGGGATGGGCGGCGAAGGCCGGGCGCGTCGAAAAGGGGGCGGACGCGCCCGGGTGGCTTCAAGGCTCCTAGAACCGCTTGCGGACGCCCAGGTAGTAGGCGCGGCCGAGCACGTCGTAGTTCTGGGCGTCGTAGTTGCCCTCGGTGTCGCCGACCTGCGGCGGCGCCTTGTTGAACAGATTGTTGACCCCGAAGCGCAGGTCGGTTTCCCACGGCAGCTTCACGCGGCCGTTGAGATCGAAGGCGTTGTAGGAGTCGACGCCGCGCGAGGTGCTGGTCGGGGTGACCACCTTGGCGGAGTTGTCCATGGCGTCGATCCAGCGCCAGCGCAGGCCAAGGCTGGCCGGACCCCAGGTGTAGGTGGTCGAGGTGACCGACTTCCACTTCGGGTGCGCCGTGCCGGCGGTGCTTTCCACGCCCGTGCCGATGGTGCCGACATAGTCGTAGACCGCGGCGCCCGGCAGGCTCTGGATCTTGAACTTGTCGGTGTAGCCCAGCGCCACGTTCACCGACAGCGAGCCGGGGATCTTGTCCAGCAGGGTGTCGGCGAAGTCGAAGCTCCAGTCGACCTGCACGTCGACGCCGGTGGTCTGGAACTGACCCAGGTTCAGCAGCGGCTGGACCGGGTTGGTCGGCACGCCGCTGGACGAGTTCCGGGTGATCAGCGAGCAGTAGTAGTTGCTCGGATCATAGGTCGGGTTGGCGCCGCCCGAGTTGAAGCAGAACTGGAAGGCGTTGACGATCGACAGGCTGCCGATCGCGTCCTTCACCTTGATGTCGTACCAGTCGATCGAGGCGGTGATCCGGCTGAGCAGCGGGCTCTGGAACGGCGAGCGCAGCACGGCGCCGAACGAGTAGGTGTCGGCGGTTTCTTCCTGCAGGTCGGGGTTGCCGCCGGTCAGGGCGAAGACCTGGGCGGTGCCCAGCTGATAGCTGTCGATGATCGCCGTCGGCACGCCCTGCGCCAGGCAGAGGGTGCGGACCGCCGCGGCGTTGGCGCCGGTGCGGTAGGACGAGCGGACGTCGCAGGGATCGCCGTTGGTGGTGGTCGACGAGGCCGTGCCGATGGCCACCGAACCGGTCGAGACCGGGGCGTACAGCTCGCCGACGCTGGGGGCGCGGATGGCGCGGTTGTAGCCGCCGCGCAGGCGCACCGGCTCGATGATCTTCCAGTCGAAGTCGGCCTTGTAGGTCTGCACCCCGCCCACCGAGCTGTAGTCGGAATAGCGGTAGCCGAGGTCGAGGTTGAACTCCTCGACGAACGGCAGGTCGCGCACGATCGGCACCAGCAGTTCGCCGTAGACCTCGTAGGTGTCGACCGAGCCCGAGGCGTCGCGCAGCACGCTGTAGCCGAGGATGTCGCTGGTGCCGTCGGGCTGGTTCAGCTGGCTGTCGGGCTTGAAGGTGTATTCGTTCGAACGGTAGTCGGCGCCGGCGGCGAACTTGATCGTACCGGCCGGCAGGTCGAACAGCGAACCCGAGACGTTCAGCTCGACCATGCGCTGCTCGAGGCTGTTCTGGTTCAGCGTGCGGCGCGACATGTAGCGCACGCACTCGGCCGAGGGGGTCAGGTTGCCGAAGGGGTTCCAGCCGCCGGCGCAGTATTCCGTGCCGCCGGTCGAGCTGTTGAGCAGGCGCGAGATGGCGCTGGCGCTGGCGCCGCCGGTCTGCTCGTTGTCGAACTTGGCGCGGCTGAACGAGACGTAGCCGTCCCAGGTCCAGTCCCTGAAGCCGGTGTCGCCCGACAGACCGTTGGTGAACTGGAAGACGTCGTAGCTGTACTTCTGGATGCGCGGACCCAGGATATCGAGGGCCTTGTAGAAGGTGAAGTTGGCGTTCGGATCGGGGCGCGAGGCCAGGATCGCCTGGAAGTCGTCGGGAATGAACGGGTTCGTCACCGGCACGCTGAGGCCGTAGACGTTCGAGGCCAGGGTCGGGTTCGACACGCCCACCGAGGTGTAGTCGGTGAAGGTGAACTGCGAGAAGAAGCGCAGGTTGTCGGTGAGGTTATAGTCGACCTTGGCGAACACGGCGTAGCGGTCGAGGTCCGACTGCATCGAGCTGCCGTTGTAGCCGAAGTTGACCTGCTGCGAGGTGCCCGAGGCGTTGGCGTTGACGATGTAGGCGTTGTCGGTTTCCGGGTCGCGGAAGTTCAGAACCGGCACGCCCGAGGTCGAGAACAGAGTCTGGTCGGTGTTGAAGCCGATCTGGCCGGTGTAGCGGCCCGAGCTGTTGCCGGTCAGGGCGGCGGTGCCGTAGGTCCCGACGAACAGGCTGTTGACCGAAGCCAGGGTCGGCAGGTTCGAACCGAACAGCACCGTGCCCTGCGGGATGGTCGACAGGCCCGGCGTCGTGGTGCGGAAGATGTAGTAGTCGCGGGAGCTCTGCAGGGCGCGGTCGCGGTTGGTGTAGTCGAACGACAGCACCGCCCGGCCCCTGCCGTCGGCGAACGACGAGCCGCCGGTGACCGAGAAGCGGAACGACTCGGCGTCGCCCTTTTCCGAGATGCCGTACTGGGCGTCGGCGGTCAGGCCCTCGAAGCTGCGCTTGAGCTTGAAGTTGACGACGCCGGCGGTGGCGTCCGAGCCGTAGGCCGTCGAGGCGCCGCCGGTGATGACCTCGACGTTCTCGATCAGGGCTTCGGGGATGATGTTGAGGTCGACCGAACCGTCGGGGTTGGAGGGCTGCAGACGGCGGCCGTCGAGCAGGATCAGGGTGCGCTTGGCGCCCAGGCCGCGAAGGCTGGCGTAGGACTGGCCGCCGTTGAGGCCGGTCGAGGTCGAGCCGGTGTTGCCCTGGCCGAACGAGCCGGTGAACTGGGGCATCTGGGACAGGGCCTTTTCGACCGTCACCTGGCCGGTGGCCTCGATCGCCGCCGCGCCGACCGTCTGGATCGGGCTGTTGGCGACATAGTCCTGACGGGCGATGCGCGAACCGGTGACGACCACGGCCTCGACGGCCACCGCTTCGTCGGCGGGCGCCGCCTCCTGGGCGTGGGCGCCGGCCGCGCCGATCATCAACGCGCCATAGGCGCAGCCGCCGGCCATCATCGCTCGCAAGGTGCTGGATCGCATCGCTTAGTCCCCTTCGTATTCGGTCGCGCCCCTCGCGCTTCCGAACTTCAAGACGCAGCCTGTTGCGGAACCCACATCTTCCCGACGACATTTTGCCGTAAAGCCAAGTCACGGATTGGTAAGGAGAAAATTTTTTGCCGATAGACGTGAGGAAACGTCGCCGACCTGCGTCTTGATAGATGCGGGCCGCTCATGTCGGCCTCCTGAACAGAGCTACGGGACCGTTATGCCGGACGTGATCCAGATCCCCGCCGAACACTTCGAGCGCTTGAAGAGCCGCCTGCCCGCCATCACCCGCGAGCACCTCAACAACGTGTACGGCATCAGCGAGACCACCTGGACCAAGCTGCGCCGGGGCGAGCCGATCAAGCGGGTCACCTGGGAGCGACTGCTGAGCCGCTACGAGCGCCTGCAGAAGGCCGCCGCTTCCTGATCACGGCGCTTTAGCGCTTTCTTCGCCGACCGGGACCGGCCTTCTCCGGCCCCGCCGTCCGCCCTTTCCCCAAAATTCACGCGCATCCGGACGCCTGAACGACAGGCGGCTCTCCGGCCGCACGCGCAGAGGTCCCGCCCGATGAACAAACGCTTCGCCTATCTGATCATCGGCGCGATGGTGCTGGGGGTGCTCGTCGGCTGGGGATGCAACCAGTTCCTCGACGCCGAGGGGGCCAAGTCGGCGGCCTCGGGCCTCGGCTTGATCACCGACATCTTCCTGCGCCTGATCAAGATGATCATCGCGCCGCTGGTCTTCACGACCCTGGTGGCGG
>JASGDR010000006.1:0-2780 GCA_047607095.1 Caulobacter sp. | reverse complement strand
CGTGTCGAGCGGCCGTGGCACGCCCGTCGGGCCTGGCGGCTGGGCGCGGCCGCCGCGGCGGTGGTCGTGGTCGGCGTCGCGGCCTGGGCGCTGTCGCCGAGGGCGGGATCGGTGAACGTCGACGCCGGCCTGCTGACCATCGGCCCTGTGACCCGCGCGCCCTATCTCGACTACGCGCCGGTCCGGGCCGAGGCGGCGCCGGCGGAGACGACCCTGGTGGCGGCCGAGGCCTCGGGCCGGGTCGAGAGCGTGGGCGCGACCGACGGCGACCGGGTCAGCGCCGGCCAGGTGCTGGCGCGGCTCGGCAACGCCCAGCTCAGCCTCGACGCCGCCGCCCGCGAGGCCGACATCTCGGCCCGGATCAGCGACAACGCCAGCCGGGTGATGTCGCTGAAGTCGGCCGAGGAGAACCGTGAGCAGGCCCTCGCCGACGCCGCCCACGCCCTCAACAAGGCCGAGCAGGAACTGGAGAAGCGCAAGGTGCTGCTGGCCCGCGACCTGCTCAGCGAGGCGGCGGTCAAGCCCTATGCCGACGAGGCCGCCTATCAGCGCCAGCGGCTGGCGGCGCTGAAGGCCGGCCAGGCCTCGGACAAGGCCTTCTACGTGACCCAGCGGGCCCAGGCCGCGCGCACGGCCGAGGATCTGCGGCGCAACCTCGCGGAGGTGGGGGCGGGGCGTTCGGTCCTGGTCGTCCGCGCGCCGACGAGCGGCCGGCTGACCGCCTTCGACCTCAAGCCCGGTCAGGCCGTGACCCTGGGCCAGAGCCTGGGCCAGGTGGACGTCGAGGACGCCTACAAGCTGCGGGCCCAGGTCGACGAATTCTATCTGCAGCGTCTGGCGGTCGGACAGAGCGCCGAGGCCACGGTGCACGGCCGCACGGCGCAGGCCCGCGTGGCCAGGGTGTTTCCCCAGGTCACGGCCGGGCGGGTGACGGTGGAGCTGGCCTTCGTCGGCGCCCAGCCCGCGGGCCTCAAGCGCGGCGAAGCCATCGACCTGCGGCTGTCGCTGGGCCAGCCGGCGAGCGCGGTGATCGCCCCGTCCGGCGCCTGGCTTAGCGAGACCGGCGGAGCCTGGGCCTTCGTCCTGTCGCCCGACGGCAAGCGCGCCGAACGGCGGGCGGTGACCATCGGCCGGCGCAATCCCGAACAGGTCGAGGTGGTGAGCGGTCTTAAGCCCGGCGAGAGGATCGTCGTCGCCGGCGCCCAGGACCTGCTGAAGGCCAAGACCCTGAGACTTCGAGCGAGAGACTGAAAACCATGATCGAACTGAAATCCCTCTCGCGCCGCTATCGGTCGGACGAGATCGAGACCACGGCCCTGCACGATGTGTCGCTGACCATCCGCCAGGGCGAGTTCGTGGCCGTCATGGGCCCATCCGGCTGCGGCAAGTCCACCCTGCTGAACATCCTGGGCACGATCGACCGGCCGACCGACGGCCAGTACCTGTTCGACGGCGCGGACCTGACGGCCGGCAGCGAGGCGGCCCTGGCCCAGCACCGGGCCCAGCGGCTGGGCTTCATCTTCCAGAGCTTCAACCTGGTCGACGACCTGACCATCGCCGAGAACATCGAACTGGGCCTGCTGTATCGGAAGGGCCGCCGGGGCTCGCGCCGGGCGCTGGTCGAGGCGGCCATGGACCGGGTGGGCGTGGCGCACCGGGCGCGGCACTTCCCCCACCAGCTGTCGGGCGGCCAGCAGCAGCGGGCGGCGATCGCCCGCGCCATCGTCGGCGAGCCAAGCCTGATCCTGGCCGATGAGCCGACCGGCAACCTCGACACCGAGAACGGCGCCCAGGTGATGGAGATCCTGAAGGGCCTCAACGCCGCCGGCGCGACCATCGTCATGGTCACCCACTCGCCCAGCCACGCCGACCAGGCCGGCCGGCGGATCGATATCCTCGACGGGCGGCTGGTGGCCTCCGTCGCCCAGGCGATCTGAGGAGACGGGGCGTGCTGCGTTCGATCCTGATCGCCTTCTGGCGCTCGTTCACCCGGCGGCCGCTTTATGCGGCGCTCAACCTTCTGGGCCTCAGCCTGGGCGTGGCGACGTTCCTGACGCTGGGCCTGCTCTATCGCTTCGAGACCGGCTACGAGCGCTGGACGCCCGAGCGCGGCAAGATCTACGCCGGCGGCGTGGCCTACAACATCCCCGGCTTCACCCACGCCACGCGGGTTGGCGCGATGGGCGGTCTGCTGGAGGAGATGAAGGCCGACTATCCCGACGTGAGGGGCGTGCGCGACTGGTCCCAACTGGCCACGGTACACAGGGGCGCGGTCGCTACGGCCGAACAGATGGAGTTGGTCGATCCCGAGTTCCTGGAGTTCTTTCAGGTTCCGCTGCTGGCCGGCGACGCCCGTACGGCCCTGGCCGATCCGAGCCGGATGGCGATCTCCGAGGATCTGGCGCGCAAGTACTTCGGCACGGTGGACGTCGTCGGGCGGACGCTGGAGATGACCGACACCGAAGGGCGGGCGAGCTACACGATCAGCGCGGTGCTGAAGACCCTGCCGAAGAACTCCAGCCTCAAGCTCGACATGCTGCGGCCGCTGACCGCCGCCAGGACCGCCAAGGAAGAGAGCTGGCATCACTGGGGGTCGATCCAGCTCAACACCTTCTTCAAGTTCGACCGGCCCGAGCAGGCCCGGGCCCTGGAGGCGCAGTTGCCGGCCTTCGTCGACCGGCGGGTGGGCAAGAGCTTCGGCGACGTCGTCCCGCATGAGATGCTGGCCCTGAAGCTGGTGCCGCTGCGCGACGTGCACCTGCTGGACGCCAAGCAGAGGG
>JASGDR010000005.1:0-19174 GCA_047607095.1 Caulobacter sp. | reverse complement strand
GTGCTCGCGGGGGCCGTTGGCGGGCAGCGGCGCGGCCAGACGCGCGGCGGTGAAGGGCAGGGCGGCGTCGGCGCCGGCCAGGGCGGCCAGCAGCGGCCGCAGGAAAAGCTCGGCGCAGACGAGGGCCGAGGCCGGGTTGCCCGGCAGGCCCAGCACCCGCCGGCCGTCGGCCAGGGTTCCGAACCAGGTCGGCTTGCCCGGGCGCACGGCGATCGTTTGGACGCGCAGGGAAAGGCCCAGCCGCGCCATCGCCGGCTTGACCAGGTCGTAGTCGCCCACCGAGGCTCCGCCGATGGTCACCACCAGGTCGACGGCCGCGTCGCGCACGGCTTCGGCGATGGCGTCGACGGAGTCGGCGGCGGGGGCGAGCTTCACCGCCTCGCCGCCCCAGGCGGTGATCAGCGCCGCTAGGCTGAACGAGCCGGACTCGAAGATCTGGTCGGGAGCGGGCGCGCCGCCGGGCGCGACCAGTTCGTCGCCGGTGGCCAGGATCGCCACCTTCGGGCGGCGGGCGACCTCGAGCCGGTCGCGGCCCGCGGCGGCGGCCAGCGACAGCCGCCAGGGATCGATGCGCACGCCCGCTTCCAGCAGCCTGTCGCCGGCCCGGAAGTCGCCGCCGGCCGGCCGGACATTGGCCTTGGGATCCTCGACGGCGGCGAAGCGCACGACGTCGCCGTCGCGGGTCGCCTCCTCCTGGATGAGCACCAGGTCGGCGCCCGACGGCAGCGGCGCGCCGGTGAAGATCCGCACCGCCTGGCCGGCCTCCAGCACGCCGGGATAGGCCCGGCCCGCGGCGCTCTCGCCGACGATCGCGAAGTCCTGCACGACGCCGTAGTCGGCCCTGCGGATCGCCCAGCCGTCCATGGCCGAGGCGTCGAAGGGCGGCTGATGGCGGTCGGCGACGATCTCGCGGGCCAGCGCCCGGCCGATCGCGTCGGACAGGGCGACGCTCTCGACGTCCAGGCGGGCGGCGCCGTCCAGCATGCGGCCGCGGGCTTCCTCGACGGTCAGGTTCTTCAGGGCTTGGTTCATGGATCGTGGGCGCCTGTCTGCAGCGCCGCATGGCTGTCGCACGGCGTCCGCCCGGTCAATCGAAACCTGGAGCGCCGGCGCCCGGCTTGTACCGATTGGGCGGAATGCCCAGCAGGCGCTTGAACATCGTCGAGAAGGCCGCCGGGCTGTCGTAGCCGAGGTCGAGCGCGATGGTCGTCACCGGCTCGCCCGCGGCCAGGCGGGGCAGGGCGGCCAGCAGCAGGGCCTGCTGGCGCCAGGCGCCGAAGCTCATCCCCGTTTCGCGGCGGAAGGCGCGGGTGAAGGCCCGACGGCCAAGGCCCAGTTCGCCGCACCAGTCGTCGATGGTCTCGTGCGGCGTCGGGCGTTCGAGAAAGGCGTGGCATCGCCGGGCCAGGGCCGGGGCGGCGGGGAAGGGCACGGCCAGCGGGATCACCGGCGCCCGTTCCAGCTCGGCCAGCAGCAGGTCCATGACCATCCCGTCGCGGCCGGCCTCGTCGTAGTCGACGGGGATGTCGCAGGCGGCGATCAGCAGATGCCGCAGCAGCGGCGCGACACCGATCACCCGTCCGCGATCGCCCAGCACCGCCGAGGCCTGGTCATTCAGCAGCACGCTGCGGGTGCTGACCGCGCCGACCATCCGCACCGCGTGCGGCGTGCCCGCCGGGGTCCAGACCGCGCGCTCGGGCGGGGCGATCCAGGCGCCGTGCGGGGTGCTGACCACGGCCACGCCCGCGGCGGCGTACAACAGCTGTCCGCGCCCGTGCCGGTGCCAGTCCAGCTCGAACGACGGCGGGTACTCGTTGCCGGTGGCGACCACCGGCCGCAGCGCGTGGTCGTAGTCGGCGGGATGGACCCAGGGCTTGGCCATCTGTGTCCCACTCGCGAAAGTGAAAGTCCCGCTGCGGAATGCGGGACGCCTTCGCAGGTCCTATCGCGGTCGAACCTTCACGGGAAGAGCCTCAATGACCGATACAGCGATCCGATCCCCCGTCGCCGACCCCGCCGCTGAAAAGGCCCAGACCACCGTCTTCGGCGTGATCCTGGCGGTCAGCGGCTGTCACCTGCTCAACGACATGATGCAGTCGCTGCTTCCGGCCATCTATCCCAGCCTCAAGACCGACCTTCACCTCAGCTTCGGCGAGATCGGCGTCGTCACCCTGGCCTACCAGATCACCGCCTCGATCCTGCAGCCCCTGGTCGGGTTCTACGCCGACCGTCGCCATAACCCGATGGTGCTGCCGGCCGGGACCCTGTTCTCGCTGGCCGGCCTGGTGGTGCTGTCGATCGCTCACGTCTATGGCCTGGTGGTGCTGGGCGCATGCCTGCTGGGCGTGGGCTCGTCGGTGTTCCACCCCGAGTCCTCGCGCGTGGCGCGGATGGCGGCGGGGGCGCGGCCGGGCCTGGCCCAGTCGTTGTTCCAGGTCGGGGGCAACGCCGGCCAGGCGCTAGGCCCCCTGGCCGCGGCCCTGGTGGTGGTGCGCTGGGGCCAGTCCAGCCTGGCCTTCTTCGCCCTGCTGGCCCTGCTGTCGGGGACGGTGCTGTGGAACGTCGCCGTATGGGCTCGCCATCACGGCCTGGCGCGCCTGGCGTCGGGCGCGGGCGCCCGCGTCGCGATCGACCTGCCCAAGGGCGCGGCGGCCAAGGGCGTCGCGATCCTGCTGGCGCTGATCTTCTCGAAGTACGTCTACCTGGCCAGCCTGACCAGCTACTTCACCTTCTACCTGATGGAACGCTTTCACCTGTCGGTCGGGGCCGCGCAGATGCACCTCTTTGCTTTCTTGGCGGCGGTGGCGGTGGGCACGATCGCCGGCGGGCCGGTGGGCGACCGCTTCGGCCGCAAGGCGGTGATCTGGATCTCGATCCTGGGCGTGCTGCCCTTCACCCTGGCCCTGCCCTACGCCAGCCTGTTCTGGACCGGCCCGCTGGTGGTGGTCATCGGCCTGCTGCTGGCCTCGGCCTTTCCGGCCATCGTCGTCCTGGCCCAGGAGCTGGCTCCCGGCCGGATCGGCATGATCTCGGGCCTGTTCTTCGGCTTCTCGTTCGGCATGGGCGGCCTGGGCGCGGCGGTGCTGGGCGAGGTGGCCGACTGGAAGGGCGTCGAGACGGTCTACAGGCTGTGCGCCGTGCTGCCGGCCCTGGGCCTGCTGGCCGCCTTCCTGCCCGACACCCGCAAGCGGTGAGGCGCGCAGCAAAAAGGCCAGCCTCGCGGCTGGCCTTTTCAACGTCCGCGGGGCGCCGCCGGATCAACCGACGAAGGCGCGCTCGATGACGAAGTCGCCCGGCTCGGCGTTCGAGCCCTCGACCAGGCCGTGGGCCTCCAGCAGGGCGGCGGTGTCCTTGATCATGGCCATCGAGCCGCACAGCATGGCGCGGTCGTGCTCGGGATCGAACTTGCCGCCTTCCAGGTCCAGGTCGCTGAACAGCTTGCCGCTGTTGATCAGGTCGGTGAAGCGGCCCTGGCGCTCGAACGGCTCGCGGGTGACGGTGGGATAGTAGACGAGCTGGGCCTTGGCCTCGTCGCCGACCAGCGGGTCGTCGTGGATCTCGCTGGTGAAGAGGTCGCGATAGGCCAGTTCCTGAACTTCGCGCACGCCGTGGGCGACGATCACCTTCTCGAAGCGGCTGTAGGCGTCCGGGTCGCGGGCGACCGACAACCACGGGGCCAGGCCCGTGCCGGTGCCGAACAGGAACAGGCGCTTGCCCGGCTTGACCGCGTCCAGCACCAGGGTGCCGGTCGGCTTCTTGCCGAGCAGCACCTGGTCGCCGGCCTTGATCTGCTGCAGGCGCGAGGTCAGGGGGCCGTCCGGCACCTTGATCGAGAAGAACTCCAGTTCCTCGGCGAACGAGGGCGAGCCGATCGAGTAGGCGCGCAGGATCGGCTTCTTCTCGCCCAGCTCCTCGCGGGCGGGCAGGCCGATCATCACGAACTCGCCCGAGCGGAAGCGGAAGCTGGCCGGACGTGTGATGGCGAAGCTGAACAGCCGGTCGGTCCAGTGCTTGACCCAGAGAACGGTCTCCAGGTGGTGCGGGGACTCCTTGGCGGGAGCAGGGGCGGCGGTGGCGGTCTCGGCCGTCATGTCTTCGGTTTCGATCCTGTTCGCGCTCACCCGCTGAAAAGCGGCGCGCGCATAAGAAAAGTCGGGCGTCGCTCCGGCCCTGAAGGCGACCTGCGTCTCATGTGAGAAGTTGAGAGCGGATGTCAACTTTTGCTGTCTGCAAGGGCTTTGAGAAAAAATTCTACGGACGGCTCAAAATACCGGCGTTCGCTTTTTTAGACTGTGTCAAAAATGTGATTGCCGACCACCCAAACGGGGCGCAGAGTTCCTTTTGCTTCGTTCGCGAAGCCAACGATACGGAGGAACGTATGCGGGTGAGGTTCGTCATGGCCGCCGCGGCGGCCAGTCTGTTAGCGTTAGGCGTAGCGGGTTGTGAAGGCGGCGCCCAAACAAAGACCGCCAAGGCTCAACAAGTCACTCTGGAAGGCAAGTCGGTGACGGCGAGCGGCTGTGCGCGGCCGGTCGAGAACACCAAGTGCCTCGTCGTGCGCGGCCCCAACGGGGGCTACTACGACATCTCCAGCGCCAGTCCGGCGCCCGACCCCGCCAAGGGCGTCGGCGTCTCCCTGCGCGGACGTGACCAGGGCAAGAACACCGAATGCGGTCGCGAGCTGACCGACGTCAAATGGTCGTACCTGAACGTCCAGTGCGCCGCGGCCCTGCCGAGCGCCTCGGGCGAGGCCGAGGCCAAGAAGGCCGGCTGATCCAGAGCCGGTCTTGCGGGTTCGGCTCCGGCGGGGTTGCGCTTCAGCCTTCGCCGGAGCCCGGATCCGTGCGGGTCTTCGGGGTGTCGACGCTGTCCTCGGCGCCGGCCGGTTCCGTGGCCGGGCGGGGAGGCTTGCCGTCGCCTTCGGGATTCGGCCGCTGATTCTCGTGCTCGACCTCGCGGTTGGAGGGCCGTTCGCCGGCGTTCTCGGCCATCGCGGATCCTTTCTCGGGCTATCGAAGCGCCGCGCGGGGCAAGAAACCTGTGAAAAGGCGCCGTTTGGCCCGGGACTTCCGCAATAACGCGCCATTGACGCGTCCTGATCCGCTTGCCCGGCGCAAACGACCCTGCTACACGACGCCGCTCTGGCGCTGGGAAGCGTCGGCGGCGCCGCTCGCGGCCCTCCGGCAAAGCCGTCGCCAAGGCTGCGGTCCGGTACTTCAAGGACCGGAGTTTCTGCAGGAGTGTAGCTCAGCTGGTAGAGCATCGGTCTCCAAAACCGAGGGCCGGGGGTTCGAGTCCCTCCACTCCTGCCACTATATGTCATCGGCCGGCCCGGCGTTCGGTCCGGCCTGTCAGATACGCGAGCCTCTGAACCCATGGCCAGGAAACCGGGATCCAGCCCGTCAGCGATCAAGAACCGCGCCGCCCGTACGGCTGCGGCGCTGGCCCCTGCCGGTCAGGCTCCGGCGGCGGCCGCCGCCGCCAAAGCGCCCAAGAAGCCCTTCAATCCGGTGCAGTTCTTCCGTGAAGTGCGCGCCGAGACCCGCAAGATCACCTGGACCACCCGCAAGGAGACCTGGATCACCTCGGTGATGGTCTTCATCATGGTGATCGTCGCCTCGCTGTTCTTCCTGCTGGTCGACTGGCTCCTCGGGGCCGGCGCCAATCTGCTGCTGAAGTTCGCGGCCGGATAAGTCATAAGAAGACCATGAGCACCGAAACCGCCTCGAACCCGAACCACAAGTGGTACATCGTCCACGCCTACTCGAACTTCGAGAAGAAGGTGGCCGAGAGCATCCGTGAGCAAGCCAAGGCCCAGGGCCTGGAAGACAGCTTCTCCGAGATCCTGGTGCCGACCGAGGACGTCGTCGAAATCCGCCGCGGCCGCAAGGTCAACGCCGAGCGCAAGTTCTTCCCGGGCTACGTCCTGGTGAAGATGAACCTCTCGGACGAAGCCTACCACCTGATCAAGAACACCCCGAAGGTCACGGGCTTCCTGGGCAGCGGCTCCAAGCCGACGCCGGTCTCCGAAAAGGAAGTCCAGCGCATCGTCGGCGCCATCGAAGAAGGCGTCGAGAAGCCCAAGACCGTCGTCCTGTACGAAGTCGGCGAGAACGTCCGCGTCATCGACGGCCCGTTCGCCAGCTTCAACGGCTCGGTCGAGCAGGTCGACGAGGAAAAGGCCCGCCTGCGGGTCACCGTCTCGATCTTCGGCCGCGCCACCCCGGTCGAGCTGGAATACAGCCAGGTCGAAAAGATCGCCTGATCCCTTCGGATCAAGGCCAGAACGAAGAACCCCGCGTCGGAAGGCGCGGGGTTTTTTGTTGTCCGGGGGGCGACGGAGTCGACGTCCGCTTGCGACCCGTTGCGGACGCCCTTGGACCCTCTCTCTTAGAGAGAGGGAAGGGCCCATCGCGAAGCGATGGGAGGGTGAGTGGTTACGCCCTCAGCCGGCGTGCCGGCACGTAGTCCCCCAACAGCGCCAAGATCGTCCAGGGGCTTCGCCTACCCTCTCACCCTCCCACGCCTTCGGCGCGGGCCCCTCCCTCTCTCCATGAGAGAGGGTTTCGGTGACCGCAATCCACCCTTTGCGGACGGTCACCGCGCTAGCTTCCCCCAAAGAAAAAGGGGCGGATCTCCGAAGAGATCCGCCCCCGGTTCAGCCTAGGTCAGGCGAGGTTTAGAACCGCGCCTTGAAGCCCACGTAGAAGCGGCGGCCGAGCACGTCGTAGGTCGACGGGTCGGTGTTGGCCTGGACGTAGGAGGAGAAGTAGGGCGGCTGCTTGTCGGTGAGGTTGGTCACCCCGCCGCGCAGCGAGTAGGTGTCGTTGATCGCCCAGCCGGCGTTCAGGTCGAAGTAGTCGACCGCGCCGATCTTTTCGTCGGGATAGTAGGCGTCGACCATGTCGCCGATGTGCCGCCAGCGGACGCCGAAGTTCACCGGGCCGTACTGGTAGTCGACCGAGGTGGCGTACTTCCATTCCGGGTGCGAGACGGCGGTGCCGCTGATCTGGGTGTTGCCGATCGTGCCCTTCAGCTCTTCGAAGGCTTCGCCCGGCAGGCTCTGGATCTTGAAGCTCTCCAGGTAGTTGCCGACCAGGTTGACCTTGATCGAGCCCAGGCTGTCGTCGAGGCCCACGGCGCCGAGGCCGAAGCCCCAGTCGACCTGGAAGTCGACGCCCGAGGTCTTGTACTCGGCCAGGTTCAGGTTGGTCAGGGTGACGTTGGTGATCTCACCCGTGGTGCTCGAGCGGGTGAACAGGTTGCAGTAGTAGCTGGCGCTGCTGCCGCCCGTGTAGCACTTCTCCAGCGCCGTCGAGACGTCGATGGTGCCGATCGCGTTCTTCACGTCGATCGAATAGTAGTCGACCGAAACCGAGAACTTCTCGAACAGGGCGTTCTCGAAGCGCGGGGTCCAGACGAAGCCGAAGTTGTAGGTGTCGGCGGTTTCCTCGGTCAGGTCCGGGTTGCCGCCGCTGGTGCCTTCCACCTGGCTGTTGCTGTAGGTGTAGCTGTCGATGATCGACGACGGCACGCCCTGCGCCAGGCAGGTGCTGCGGACGGTCGAGGCGCTCGAACCGGTGCGATAGCTGCTGTCGACGGCGCAGGGGTCTTCGCTCAGCGAGTAGAAGCCCTGGTTCTGCGGCGAGTACAGCTCGCCCAGGCTCGGGGCCCGGACGGCGCGCTGGTAGCCGCCGCGCAGGCGGAAGCCGTCGACGATCTCCCAGTCGCCGTCCACCTTGTAGGCGTCGACGCCGCCGACCGTGGCGTAGTTCGAGTAGCGGTAGCCGAGGTCGAGGTTCAGGGCCTTGATGAACGGCAGGTCCTTCAGGACCGGCACCAGCAGTTCGCCGTAGACTTCCGAGACGTGGGTCGAGGCGTCGACCGCGCCGGCGGCGTTGAAGCCGACGACGTCGCCGCTGAGCAGCAGCTCATCGGGCGAGTACTTGTAGCTGTCCCACTTATAGTCCGCGCCGAAGGCGCCGCGCAGTTCGCCGGCCGGCAGATCGAAGAGGCCGCCGCTGAAGTTGGCTTCGATCATCGCCTGCTGGGCGGTCGTGGTGTTCTTGGTCGTGCGCGAGATGTAGGTGCGGCACTCGTCCGAGATCTCGTTGTTGCCGAACGGGTCGTAGCCGCCTTCGCAGAGGCTGGCGCCGCCGTCCGAGGCGTCGAGCAGTTCCTCGACCGCCGAGCGGCTGACGTTGCCCGATTGCACTTCCTTCTGCTTCGACTGGCCGAACGACGCGTAGAGGTCGTAGGTCCAGTCCTTGAGGCCGGTCTGGCCGCGCACGCCGCCGGCCGCCTGGACGACGTCGAAGGTGGTGGTCGAGATGCGCGGGCCGACGTCGGTGAAGCGCTTGTTCAGCGTGAAGTCGGCGTCAGGATCGGCGCGGCTGGCCAGCAGGGTCGCCAGGTCTTCGGTGATGAAGGGGTTGGTCACCGGCACGGAGAAGCCGGTGCCCGGGGACGGGGCCAGCTGGGTGCGCGACTTGTAGTGGCTGTAGTTGACCGAGCCGTAGAGCTCGGCGTTGTCGGTCAGGTCGAAGGTGCCGGCCGTGTAGAACGAGTAGCGGCTCATCGGCAGCTGCAGCAGGTTCAGCGCGCCGGTGTTGTACGAGTTGCTGGACGTCAGGGTCGAATAGTCGAGCGAGGTCGAGCCGGTGTAGTTGACGCCGTTGGTGAACAGCGTGCCGTCGTTGTTGAAGCCGTAGCGGGCGTTCGAGCTGCTCACCGTGCCGTCGGAGTAGCCGTAGCCGCCGAACACCTCGTTGATGGCGTCCTGCGACGGCGCGTTGGTGGCGTCGACGACGTAGCTGCCGTAGGGCGTGGTGCTCGACAGGCCGCTGACCTTCGAGAAGTCGCGGGCCGAGTTGTAGACCGCGCTGCGCTTGGTGTAGCCGAACGAGGCGGTGACGTGGCCGCGGCCGTCGGCGAACTTGGTGCCGCCGGTGACGCTCAGCGAGCCTTCATTGCCGTCGCCGCGTTGGGTCAGGCCGTATTGGCCGTCGACCATCAGGCCTTCGAACTTGTTGTTGAGCTTGAAGTTCACGACGCCGGCCATGGCGTCCGAGCCGTAGGTCGCCGAGGCGCCGCCCGAGATCACTTCGATGTTCTGGATCAGCGCGGAGGGGACGATGTTGACGTCGACCGTGCCGTCCGAGTTCGACGGAACCACGCGGTGGCCGTCGATCAGCACCATGGTGCGGGCGGTGCCGAGGCCGCGCAGGTCGATGTTGGCCTGACCGCCGTTCGACGGGTTGTTCGAGGTCGACGACACCGACGGCACGAACTGGGGCATCTGGTTGAGCAGGGTGTCGACGGTGACCGAGCCGGTCTTCTCGATCTGCTCGGCGCCCATGGTCATGATCGGGCTGTTGGACACGTAGTCGCGGCGCGCGATGCGCGAGCCGGTGACGACGATTTCCTCGACGGCGGCCGGTTCGTCGTTCGTCTGAGCCTGCGCCAGAATCGGCGCGGCGGTCACGGCGATGACCAGCGCCGACGCGCTCAGCAGATAGGTATTTCTAGCCATTCATAGTCCCCAGTATTCGCCAAATCGCTTGTCGCGATGACGACGTTCTGCGAAACAAGGTTCGCGATACCGAGGACGAATGGCGTCGTTTCTTTTCTGAATTTCGGCGGGAATTCATGGAATGGGGCGAATATGTTGCGCCATATCATTGTGCGAGGAACGAGTGTGCTCGAATTGCACCGTTCTTGGTATGAAGTGATGATCTCGTGACGATGTAGTGTCGTTCTTGTTTATCGTCGGGTCGTTCAGGTTGAATTGCGGCCGCCAGGTGGCCGAATTGGGCGTGGCGCGACGGCAACAGGGCGGCGGAGATCGTATACCGGTTGCGCCGCTGGACTCCGTCCGACGCGCCTGCTACATGCGCCGCCTCGCTCCCGGACCCGGTCCTGGGGCGTGTTCGCCGTTTCGGCGGACGCAAATCCGTGGAAGGGCCGCCAAGCCCGCACCACGGCTCACCAGCGAGGGCTCCGGCCCTCACGAGAGGATAGTATGGCTAAGAAGATCCTGGGCTACATCAAGCTCCAGGTGAAGGCTGGCTCGGCCACGCCTTCGCCCCCCATCGGCCCGGCTCTGGGTCAGCGCGGCGTCAACATCATGGGCTTCTGTAAGGAGTTCAACGCGCGCACCGAGAACGTCGAAAAGGGCACCCCCCTGCCGACCGTCATCACGGTCTACCAGGACAAGTCGTTCACCTTCGTCACCAAGACGCCCCCGGCGACCCACTACCTGAAGCAGATCACCGGCCTGAAGTCCGGCGCGAAGCTGACGGGTCGTGAGACCGTCGGTCAGGTCACCCGCACCCAGCTGCGCGAGATCGCCGAAAAGAAGATGAAGGATCTGAACGCCAACGATCTCGAGGCCGCGGCCAAGATCATCGAAGGCTCCGCCAAGGCCATGGGCCTGAAGATCGTGGAGGCCTAATCCAATGGCTAAGCAACCCAAGCGCATTCAAGCCTGGACCGGCGACCGTGACGCCGTTCTGGCCGTCGCCGAAGCCATCGCTCTGGTCAAGGCCAACGCCAAGGCCAAGTTCGACGAGACCATCGAGATCTCGGTGAACCTGGGCGTCGATCCGCGTCACGCCGACCAGCAGGTCCGTGGCGTCGTCCAACTGCCGTCGGGCACCGGCCGCGACGTCCGCGTCGCCGTCTTCGCCAAGGACGCCAAGGCCGCCGAAGCCACCGCCGCCGGCGCGGAAGTGGTGGGCGCCGAGGATCTGGTCGAAAAGATCCAGAACGGCTTCATGGACTTCGACCGCGTCATCGCCACCCCGGACATGATGGCCCTGGTGGGTCGTCTCGGTAAGGTGCTGGGCCCGCGCGGCCTGATGCCGAACCCGAAGGTCGGCACCGTGACCCCGAACGTCGGCCAGGCCGTGAAGGACGCCAAGGGCGGCGCCGTCGAGTTCCGCGTCGAAAAGGCCGGTATCGTTCACGCCGGCATCGGCAAGGCCTCGTTCACCGACGAAGCCCTGCTGGTCAACGTCAAGGCTCTGATCGACGCCCTGAACAAGGCCAAGCCGTCGGGCGCCAAGGGCGTGTTCGTCAAGAAGGTCGGCCTGTCCTCGACGATGGGTCCGGGCGTGAAGGTCGACATCGCCTCGATCACCGCCTAATCGGCCGATCGAAGTAGACTGACTTCGGAGACGGGCGCTGGAGCGATCCAGCGCCCGTCTTGCGTTTGGGGCCTTCGTTGTGGGCTCGGCTAGCCGATGTTATCTTTCGTCTAGACGGAGGTGATCCATGGCGTTCCATGTTCGAGATCCCGAAACCGACGCCTTGGTGCGCGAACTGGCCGAGAAGACGCGCCTTGGAATTACCGAAGCCGTGAAGCTGGCCGCCAGCGAGGCCTTGGCCGCGCGGGAGAAGGCGATCGCCGAAAAGCTGGCGAAGGTCGAAGCCATCCTCGCCGAATTCGACGCGGTGCCTCGCACTGGTCTCAAGGCGGACAAAGCGTTCTTCGACATGATTAACGGCGACTGATGTTCGTCGACGCCTCGGCCTGGACGGCGGTTTCGCTGAATGAACCTGAACGGGATCGGCTGGTCGCGGCCTTGGTCGCCGCGGACACCATTCTAACGTCTTCGATCGCCAACTGGGAAACCGTTCGCGCCCTTGTGCGGGAAACCGAGGATGGGGTTAGCGAGGCCAGCGCGCGGCTGTTCAGCTTTCAAGCGAGCCTGAATGTGCGGGTCGTCGAGGTCGGCGCGGCTGAAGGTCTGCTCGCGCTCGAAGCTCACGCCCGCTTCGGCAAGGGCGTCCATCCCGCCAGGCTGAACATGGGCGACTGTTTCGCCTATGCCTGCGCCAAGGCCAACGGCGTACCGCTGCTCTACAAGGGCGGCGACTTTTCCCTGACCGACATCGAGGCCGCGTGACTTCCAACGCTTCCAAGGGCGACGCTTCCAGGATCATCGACGTCGCCGTGGTCGGCGGTGGGCCCGCCGGGCTGATCGCCGCCCAGAGGCTGGCCGAGGCCGGACGTTCGGTGGTCGTGTTCGAGAAGATGCCGACCTTCGGGCGCAAGTTCCTGATGGCCGGCCGCGGCGGCCTGAACCTGACCCATTCCGAGGACTTCGGACGCTTCGTCGCCCGCTATGGGGATCGCGAAGCCGTGCTGCGGTCTATGCTGGAGGCCTTCACGCCCGCCGACCTCGTCGCCTGGGCCGGAGACCTGGGGCAGGAAACCTTCGTCGGCGCCAGCGGCCGTGTGTTTCCCAAGGCCATGAAGGCCTCGCCCCTGTTGCGCGCTTGGCTGGCGCGGCTGGAAGCTCTGGGCGTCTCCCTGCGCCCCCGCTCGGCCTGGGCGGGGTGGGGCGAGGGCGGCGCGCTGCTGGTCGACGACCCGGAAGGTCGCGAGGCCTGGCGTCCGCGCGCGACGATCCTGGCCCTGGGCGGGGCCAGCTGGCCCAAGCTCGGCTCCGACGCGGCCTGGACGGGCCTGCTGGAGGGGCAGGGGGCCTCGATCGTCCCCTTCGCCCCGGCCAACTGCGGCTTCGAGGTCGCCTGGAGCGAGGTCTTCCGCGAGCGCTTCGCCGGCGAGCCGCTGAAGAACGTCCGCCTGTCCTGCGACGGCCGCCTGGCCCGGGGCGACGCCATGGTCGCCGGCTACGGCCTGGAAGGCGGGGCGGTCTACGCCCTCGGTCCGGCCCCGCGCGAGGCGATCGCCCGCGATGGCTCTGCGGTGCTGACCGTCGACCTGCGGCCCGACCTGCCGGCCGAGACCCTGGAGCGGCGCCTCTCCGGCGCGCGCGGCGGCCAGTCCCAGGCCAACCACCTGCGCAAGGCGCTGAAGCTGTCGCCGGTCGAGATCAACCTGCTGCGCGAGGCCCATGGCCTGGACCTGCCGTCGCAGCCCGCGCCCCTGGCCGCGGCGATCAAGGCCGCGTCGATCCGGCTGACGGCGTCCCGGCCGCTGGAACGGGCGATCTCGGCGGCGGGCGGCGTGGCCTTCGACGGCCTGGACGGCCTGGCGCTCCGTTCGCGTCCCGACGTCTTCCTGGCCGGCGAGATGCTGGACTGGGAAGCGCCGACCGGCGGCTACCTGCTGCAGGCCTGTTTCGCGACGGGCGTCGCGGCGGCCGGGGCGGCGGAGCGGAGGCTGGCGAGGTAGGCGGTTTCGCCTTTTTCGCCGAACTTTCCACAACGGGTTGAAACTTCCTCAACCCCCATGTATACGGCCCGCCTCTCCGCTGGACTCCGGTTCGGCGGCGAACCTGTTTGAGAACTACGGGGCGTGGGGTCACCAACGCCATAATCGAGGAAGGGCCCTTCCTCGCCGTCGGGAGACAGGGATAGAGACGCCAAGACCTCCTTCTCGTGACGTCAGTCCGAGTCAGGTGCGCGGCCGACTTTCCTTGGAACAGGCTGATGCAACTCGCGCGCGGGAGCAATTCCGCATGGGACGCGCATCTGGCTGCCGGAATGGTCCGGCCGCCTGCAACTGAGTAGGAGACCGCAATGGACCGCGCTCAAAAGCAGGAATCGATCGAGTCGCTGAAAAGCGTCTTCGCCGATGCCGGCGCTGTCGTCGTGACCCACTACATGGGTCTGACCGTTGCGGAAATGACCGACCTTCGTCTTCGCCTCCGCAAGGAAGGCGCCGCGATCAAGGTTGTGAAGAACACCCTGGCCCTCAAGGCTCTGGACGGCAAGCTCGGTGACAAGGGCGAAAAGCTCTTCACCGGTCCGGTCGCCATCGCCTACGGCCCGGACGCCGTCTCGGCCGCGAAGATCGCGGTGCAGTTCGCCAAGGAAAACGACAAGCTCAAGCTCGTCGGTGGCGTTCTGGACCAGACCAACGTGCTCGACGAAGCCGGCGTGCGCGCTCTGGCGACCCTGCCGTCGCTGGACGAACTGCGTGGCAAGCTCATCGGCCTCATCCAGGCTCCGGCGACCAAGATCGCTGGCGTCCTGCAGGCCCCGGCTGGCCAGCTGGCTCGCGTCTTCAACGCCTACGCGACCAAAGACGCCGCGTAACGGTCATCCCCGCAAATCTATCCCAATCTCTCTAAGGAACTGACACATGTCGAAGCTCGAAAAGCTGGTCGAAGAACTGTCCACCCTGTCGGTGCTGGAAGCCGCTGAACTCTCGAAGCTGCTGGAAGAAAAGTGGGGCGTCTCGGCCGCCGCTCCGGTGGCCGTGGCCGCCGCTCCGGGCGCCGCTGCTCCGGCTGAAGCCGCTGAAGAGCAAACCGAGTTCACCGTTGTCCTGGTCGACGGCGGCGACAAGAAGATCAACGTGATCAAGGAAGTCCGCGGCGTCCGTCCGGACCTCGGCCTGAAGGAAGCCAAGGACCTGGTCGAAGGCGCTCCGCAGAACGTCGTCGAAAACGTTTCGAAGCAGCAGGCCGACGAAGTCGCCAAGAAGCTGACCGAAGCCGGCGCCAAGGTCCAAGTGAAGTAATCCGGTTCCGCGTCGCCTGACGCGGATCTGGTCTTCATGACCTTACGAGACGGGCCCGGAGGGAAACCTCCGGGCCCGTTTTCGTTTCGGGAGCAGTCCTGGGCCTTGCGACCTGCCGTTGCGACCGCGTACTACGGTCTCGTGGGGCAAGGGGCGTTCATGTCGACCGATCAATGGATTTACGCCGGCGAGGCCGGTGAGAGCGAAGCCGTGTCGGGGGCATGGCTGGTGGAGCTGTTCCGTAACGGGGGTCTCGACGGCGAGACCAAGGTGCGCCGCGCCGAGGGCGGCGACTGGGCGACCCTGATCGAGCGTCTTCCCGAACTGGACCCGCCGCCCGCGTCGCCGCCGCCGATCAAGGGCGCCTGGACCGACACGAAGCCCCATCCCTGGCGGCGCTATCTGGCCCGTCTGCTCGACGTGATGGTCGTGGGCCTGATCAGCTGGGCTCTGATCGGCTTCGTCGCCTACCTGGCGGCGCCCGAGGCCGCCGATCGGTTCTTCACCGCCATCGACGGTTCGCTCGGGCGGATCCTGGATATTCTGCTGACGCTGGTGATCGTCATTCCCGGCATGGCCCTGATGATCGGCCTGACGGGCCTGTCGCTGGGCAAGTGGCTGTTCGGGATCAAGGTCGTGCGTCGGAACGGCCGGCCGATCGGCCTGGGCGCGGCGCTGAAGCGCGAGGTGTTCGTCTGGTTCCGCGGCTGGGGCGTCGGCTTTCCGTTCGTCAGCCTCTACACCCTGATCGCCTCGTACCGGCATCTGAGCGACACCGGAACCAGCGTCTGGGACGAGGGCGAGGACCGGGTGGTGCTGCATCGGCCGATGAACGCCCTGCAGATCACCCTGATGGTCCTGGCGGTCCCGATCCTGGTCGTGATCCGGATCGGCCTCCTAGCGCTCAACTACGCGCAATGACCGAGTGGTGCGTGGCCGACGGCGACGTCGTCCTCGGCCGCTACTCGGAAGAAGATGTCCGGCGCGGGGCGGCGCGGGGCGATTTCCCGCCCTGGGCCAAGGTCTGGCGCGAGGGCATGGCCGACTGGGCGCCGATCGGTCGGCTGTTTCCCGAGGCGCGGAAACGCGCGCGCGGGCGAGGTTTCCGCCTGCTGGGCGCCTGGGTTCTGGCCCTGGCCTATCTGGCGACGGTGTGCGTCAGCATCGCCTTTCTCTATTTCGACGCCCTTTCGTTCGTGGACCTGCGGACGGAGTTCGCGGTGTGGTTGGGCGTGGGCCTGGCGACGGGAATTCTGGCCCTGGCCGCGCCGCTGGTCTGGATCCGGAGCGCCCGGCGGGGCGAAGGCGCCGGCGCCCTGCGGATCCTCGGCGTGCTGGCCATGGTGATCGGCGTCACGCTGTCGGCCATGCTGCTCCTCCAGGCGCCGGCCGTCTGGCGGCTGGTGCGGATCAAGGGGCCCCAGGTCGAACACGCCTTCAGCTACGAACCCAAGAGCCGTGTTCTCAGCATCTACGGCGAAATCGGCCTGGGCTTCGCCCACGACCTGCGCGTCCAGCTCGAGCGGCACCCGGAGGTCCGCAGGGTCGACATCACCAGCATCGGCGGCCTGGTCGAGGAAGCCTTGCGGGCGGGGCGCGAGCTGGCCGACCGCAAGGGTCTGACCGTGGCGGCGAGGGCGCGCTGCGCCAGCGCCTGCGTCATCGTGCTGATGGGCGGCGACCAGCGCCTGGCGGACTACGACATGGATATCGAGTTCCACGCCTCGGCTCATGATCCCCAGTTCGACAGTCCGCACGCACGGGTGGGCGGCCGTATCCTCGATCGTGACGCGCGCCGGTTCATGGAGCCGAGGGGCGTGTTCAAGAAGGGGCTCGACGAAGCCGATCGCCTCGGTCCGGGCAAGCTCTATCGGGTGCCGGCCGCCGATCTGGTCGCCGGCGGCATGCTGGCCGGCCTGCTCGACGAGGACGACCGTCGGCTCACGCCGGCGCAGGCGCGCGCCCGGGTGCTGGAAGAATACGGCGAGCCTCTGTCGCCCGCCGGCCCCATCGCCAACGACTGAGACGCGCGGCGCGGCCGGCGATCCGATCGTGAGATAAATCCCACCTTCGGCGTTGACGGTCCGTCCCGCCCCCTCTAGGCCGGTATCAGGAAATGATAGCGGTAACTTAGTGGAGGAATCGCATGGCTTGGCTCGGTAGCGGCGCGCGAACGCGCGTCCTGGGTCTGGTTTCGGGCCTGGCGCTCAGCGTCGCGGCGGGCATGGCGGTCGCCGCGCCGGCGACCACGGTCGACCGCAACGGCTCCTACGTCTCGATCGAGACCTACGCCCCCAACGTCATCCGCGTGACCATCAGCCAGGACAAGGACCTGGCCAAGGCCGCCCCGGGCTACGGCGTCAACGGAACGCCCAGCGACAAGGGCTGGCGCCACGACCAGAAGGCCGGCGCCGACATCTTCACCTCCTCGGAGCTGTCGCTGGAAGTCGTCGCCCAGCCCTGGCCGGGCGCGCCCAGCCTGCAGGAGCGCTATTTCGCCCCGTCGCTGCCGCCGGTCTCGATCAAGGTGCGCAAGGCCGACGGGACCTCGCTGGTCGACATGAACGGCTGGGAGATGTCGCCCCACGTCGTCAACGGCGAGAAGACCTACCGCGCCGGCGCCACCTTCTCGACGACCGCCGACGAGCACTTCTACGGCCTGGGCCAGAACCAGGAGTCGGAAGGCCCGCTCGACCTGCGCGGCCGCACCATCGACTGCAAGCACGACTACGACGCCCCGCACGGCGAGAGCGTCTGCGTGCCGTTCCTGGTGACCGACAAGGGCTACGGCGTCCTCTGGGACAACCCGTCGGCCACCAAGATCTATCCGGGCGTCAACGGCCGCACCCTGTGGCAGTCCAACGTCGGCGAGCGCGTGTCGTTCTTCGTCATCACCGGCAAGACCACCGACGAGATCTATGCCGGCTACCGCGCCCTGACCGGCGTCACCCCGCTGCCGCCCAAGGCCGCCTTCGGCTACATCCAGTCCAAGGCCCGCTACGAGACCCAGGCCGAGTTCATGGCCGTGGCCGACGGCTACCAGAAGCGCGGCCTGCCGCTCGACATCATGGTGCTCGACTGGTTCCACTGGACGCGGATGGGCCAGATCGACATCGATCCGACCGCCTTCCCCGATCCCAAGGGCATGAACAAGACGTTGCATGACCGCGGCGTGCAGACCATCATCAGCGTGTGGCCCCGCTTCGAGCAGGAAGGCCGCTACTTCAACTACATGGCCGACAAGGGCTATTTCCTGAAGGACGCCGACGGCAAGGTCGTCGACGGCCTGCCGTTCCGCAGCGACCGCACCGGGGCCCTGATCGACACCACCAACCCCGAGGCCCGCGACTGGTTCTGGGGCAAGATCCGCGACAACATCCTCTCGCAGGGCTTCGACTGGCTGTGGCTGGACGAGACCGAGCCGGACCTGGTGCCGTCGGGCTTCTTCTTCCACGCCGGCTCGGGCGATCGCGTCCGCAACGCCTTCCCGCTGATGCACACCCAGCTGGCCGCCGACGGTTCGCGCCGTGATCGTCCGGACAAGCGCAACCTGATCCTGGCCCGGGCCGCCTACACCGGCGCCCAGCGCAACGGCTCGCTGTTCTGGTCGTCCGACATTTCGCCGACCTGGGAAGTGCTCAAGCGCCAGGTGCCGACGGGCCTGAACTTCACCGCTTCGGGTCTGGCTTATTGGGGCAACGACATCGGCGGCTGGCAGTGGCTGCCGCAGACCACGACGGCGACCAAGCCGCCGCTGCTCGACCCGTCCGACGCCCGCGCCGTGGTCGGCCAGAACAACGACTATCCCGAGCTCTTCACCCGCTGGTTCCAGTACGGGGTCTTCACGCCCACCCTGCGCGTGCACGGCATGCGCAAGGAGACCGAGCTGTGGTCGTTCGGCAAGGAAGCCGAGACCGTCCTGACCAAGTACGTCAAGCTGCGCTACGCGCTGATGCCGTACCTCTACTCGATGGGCAAGACGACCTACGACACCGGCGCGCCCTTCATGCGCGGCCTGTTCATGGACTTCCCGAACGACCCGAAGGTGGCCAACATCGGCGACCAGTACATGTTCGGCCCGGCCTTCTTGGTGGCTCCGGTCACCGAACAGGGCCAGACCGAGCGCGACGTCTATCTGCCGGCCGGCGCCGACTGGTACGACTACTGGACCAACCAGAAGTACACGGGCGGCCAGACGGTCCGCGTGAAGGCTCCGATCGACACCATCCCGCTGTTCGTCCGCGCCGGTTCGATCGTGCCGATGGGCGCGCCGATCCTCAACACCAGCCAGCCGCAGGCGATCAGCGCCGTGAAGGTCTGGCCGGGCGCCGACGCCGAGTTCTCGCTCTATGACGACGACGGCGTGACCAACGCCTACGAGAAGGGCGTCGGCAAGACGGTCAAGCTGCGCTGGGACGACAAGGCCGGCAAGCTGACGGCCACGGGCGACAAGGCCCTGGCCGCTCAGGCCCAGGCCGCCGTCCAGGTGGTGAAGTAAGCCTGACGCTACAGGCCGGAAGGAACGAGGGAGGGCGCGTCACGCGCCCTCCCTTTTTCTTTGGCCTTCAGGACGCGGGCGCCCAGCCCAGGCCCAGGCTCTTCTGCAAGGCGATGAAATCCCGGGTCAGGGCCGCGTCGGCGTCGCTGACGGCCAGCTGGGCCTGCACGCGCTGTCGCTCGGTGTCGAGCACGTCGCCGACGCTGGCCGTGCCGCCGGCGTGGCGCCGGGCCTGCAGC
>JASGDR010000004.1:0-7485 GCA_047607095.1 Caulobacter sp. | reverse complement strand
GGCGCTCGCGGGGGCGGCCTCGCGGCGGATCCGGCTGCCGGCGAGCGTCACGTGGCCGGCCACGTCGAACAGGTTCTTGACCGCGAAGGGGACGCCGGCCAGCGGGCCGGGATCGGCGCCGGCCGCCAGGGCGGCGTCGACGGCGTCGGCCTGGGCGAGGGCCTCGTCCTCGAAGACGGCGGTGAAGGCGTTGAACGGCTCGGCCCTGGCGGCGGCGATCGCGGCGGCGGCCGTCTCGCGGGCGGTGGCGCGGCCTTCGCGCAGGGCGGTGGTCAAGGCCTGGGCGGTGTTCATGGCGCGAAGCTTTCGGGGGCCTCGGGAGCGTCCGCGCCGGTCAGGCCGGCGAGGGCGTCGCAGAACAGGGCAGCCTGATCGCGCAACAGGGCGAGGTTCTCGGCGACGCCGGCGCGACAGCTCTCGGGAACGGGCAGGCCGAGCTCGGCGCTGCGGGAGTCCAGATAGGCGGCGACCTTGGCGTCGGTGAGGTTTTGGAAGGCCGACAGATCGCCGCCCGACATGGGAAGTCACTCACGCTAGAAAGTAATTAGATACTTCATAGCCAGCAGACGATAACGCCGCTAGGCCAGACCTTTCAAGGGGCTAGGATCGTTTGATCGCTCGCCGAATGCGCGGCACCCGCGCAGGCGGCGCCCATGGCGCGGGCAGGATGACGAAAGCGGCGAGGCGCGCGCGGCCCGACCTCGTTCCGGCGTCGGCGGGGCGGGAGAGTGGGTGACGTTTCGTCGTTTCCGGTTACGCTTGGCCCATGCACCACCATCTGTCCTCCACCCCCGAGACCGTCCGCTTCGGCATCTTCGACGCGGCTTTCGACCCGGTCCTGATCATCCAGCCGGGCGACAGCGTCACCTTCGACTGCGTGTCCGGCGGACCCGAGGTGATGCCGGGGCCGGAGTCGTGGCTGACCATTCCGCCGGCCCTGCAGGCGATCCACGACGCCAGGCTCGACCGGATCGGCCCGCACATCCTGACGGGGCCGGTGGCGATCGCCGGGGCCGAGCCGGGCGACACCCTGGAGGTGCGCATCGAGGCGGTCGAGCCCAACAACGACTGGGGCTATTGCGCCGTGCGGCCGCTGGCGGGCACGCTTCCCGAGGATTTCCCCGATCGCTATGTCAGCCACATCGCCGTCGACAAGGCGCGCGGGGTCTGCAAGCCGCAATGGGGGCCGCAGCTGCCCCTGAAGCCGTTCTTCGGCACCATGGGCGTGGCCCCGCCGGCGAAGTACGGCCGCCTTTCCAGCCGCGAGCCGCGCGAGCACGGCGGCAACATGGACAACAAGGAATTGGGGGCGGGGGCGACCCTGTTCCTGCCGGTCTGGGTCCCGGGGGCGAACTTCTCGGCCGGCGACGGCCATGGCCGCCAGGGCGACGGCGAGGTCTGCGTCAACGCCCTGGAGATGGGGCTGACGGGGACCTTCACCTTCATCCTGCACAAGGCGTCGGAGGTCGGGACCGCGACCTGGCCGCGGGCGGAGACCCCGACCCACTACATCATCATGGGCTTCAACGAGGACCTAGACCTGGCCATGAAGCAGGCCCTGCGGGGCATGATCGACTTCATCGTGGCGCGCTCGAACCTGACGCGGGTGCAGGCCTATCAGTTCTGCTCGCTGGCCGTGGACTTCCGCGTGACCCAGACGGTCAACGGCGAGAAGGGTGTTCACGGCCTGCTGGAGAAGGGCGTCTTGTTCTAGGCGGCTTCGGCGGAGGCGGCCGGCGCCGTTTCCCGCGGCGCGGGGCGCGACGGCGCCAGGCCGGTCCACAGGCTGTAGATGGGCCAGCCGACGGCGATCAGCAGCAGGGTCGGGCCCAGCCACAGAAACAGCATCATGCCGCCGACGAGCGGGTAGTTGAGGTTGTTCATCGACGACTGGCCCTGCAGGGCGTCGCCGGCCATGGACAAGGCCGCGACCGTCGCCAGGATCGGCAGGGCGATGGTCGCCGCGCACATCACCGCGAAACTGACGCCTCTGCGTCCCGCGTCGGCCAGCCGCTTCAGATGCAGGCACAGGCTGACATAGGTCAGCACAAGGAGCGTCGGGGTGTGGAGCGAGTTCAGCAGCAGGCTTGTGCCGATGTCGCCGCTGAACGCGCCGATCGTCGCGAGCACCGCGGGAACGAGATACCAGAGAACGTAGACCGCCAGGATCGCCAGGCCGAAGGTTCGGCGGTCGATCCGCCCTCTCGGCGAGAACAGCACGCCGGGCATGGCCTGGAACAGGGAGGAAGGAGTCGGCGGCGTTTCCATGCGGGGCTGTCTCCAGGGGGGCGGTGGGAAGGCTAGTGTCGGAACGATCCTAGGCTGGACGGCGCGGATCGTTCTGGTCTTGGGCGAGCGGCGGGGCCTCGGGCGCGGGGCGGGGGCGGGCCAGGCCCGCCCACAGGCTGTAGAGCGGCCAGGCGATCAGGACGGCCAGGAGCGGCGCGCCGGCGACCAGGAAAGGCTGCGGCGGAAGCCGGCCGTACTCGTCGAGCGGCAGGGACTGGTCGGCGCCCAGCGGGATCGTCGTCATCAGGAGGGTGGGCAGGAGCATCAGCGCGGCGATGCTGGCGACCGAAAGTAGCCAGAAGCTCCAGGCGCCGCGTCCGGCGTCGGCCAGGCGCTTGCGGTGAACGCAGAGGCTGACATAGGCCAGGGCCAGCAGGGCGGGATAGAACGACAGCGTGGCCCAGGGCGGCGTATCGGCGGCGCCTTCGGGGCCTTCCAGCCAGAGGATCAGGGCGACCATCACGAACGGCGAAAGCCACCAGGCGGCGTAGACCGCCGGCGCGGCCAGGGCGAAGGTTCGGCGCCCGATCCGTCCGGCCGGCCACAGGAAGATCGCCGGCCAGGCCAGCAGGCGACGCAGCAGAGCAGTCATGAGCATCCCCCGGCGGCCCGCCGGCCGCCACCGGAGTCTAGGCGAGCGGGCGGCGTGGTTGCAACCGTCGGGATGCGATGGTTCAGACGGCGGCCGGGTTTTCGCGCGGGGGCGGCGGGGCCGGTTCGGACGGCGGGATTTCGGCCGCGGGCGGCGGCGGGGACGGCTGCGTGGGCTCGGTGGCCAGCAGCGCCCAGTGCGTGCGGAAGAAGCCCATCTCAGTTCTCCCGGGTCATGGCGATGAGGCGCGCCTGCAGCGCCTGGGGCGTCTCGAAGCCCGGATCGCCGCCGTGCAGCATGCTGGCGAACCAGTAGCCGTCGGCGGCCAGGCGCACGACGTGCAGGCGCGGGTCGGCGTCGGTGTCGGCGTGGCGGATCAGGCGCGCGTCGATCCAGGCCTTCCAGCGCACGCGCAGGGCCGGGTCGGTGACCATCGAGATCGACAGGGCCTGGCCGCTGAGCGCCATGTCGCAGCATTCGAAGGTCGAGATCACATAGGCCCGGGTGAAGCGGCCCCAGGCGGCCTCGGGGCCTTTGTCCCTGGCCATCAACCCGTCCAGCGCCTCGTCCATCTGCTCGAGCATGAAGTCGAACACGGCGTCGATCAGGGCCTGCTTGCTGGCGAAGTGGTGGAAGAGCCCGCCCTTGGTGACGCCGGCGCGGTCGGCCACGGCCTGGACGGTGACGCCGCCCAGCCCCTGCTCCTCGGCCAGGGCGACGGCGGCCTCCAGCAGGGCGCGGCGCACCTGCTCGGGCTGCTTGGGGCGGTTGTAGGCGGTGACGGTCATGCGTGGGCCGTGCTGCGCGAGAAGAGCTGGGTGACCAGCACGCCGGCGACGATCAGGCCGATGCCGACCATGGCCGGGGCGTCCAGCCGCTGGCGGAACAGCACCACGCCGATCACCGCGGTCAGCACGATCCCGACCCCGCCCCAGATGGCGTAGGCCACGCCCAGCGGCACGTGCTTCAGCGCCTGCGACAGGAAGAAGAAGGCGGCGGCGTACAGCCCGGCCATGGCCAGGGTGGGCAGCGGGCGGGTGAACTGCTCGGACTTCTGCAGGAAGGTGGTGCCGGCCACCTCGGCGGCGATGGCCGCGGCGAGCATGGCGTAGGCGGACGCGGGGATGGACACGGGGCGGCCTCGGGTGGAGATGTAAGTAAGATACCGTCTGGTCGGTTTGTTTTCAAGCCGGCAGAAGGTCCCCTCGGTCGCTTCGCGACAGCTCCCCCAGAGAGGGAGCATCTTGGCGTCTTGGATCCTCGCCCCTCTGGAGGAGGTGGCCCGGAGGGCCGGAGGGAACTCGCGCGGCTACAGTCCCAGCAGGCGGCGGACCACGAATTCCAGCATCTGCGGCGTCAGCGGGCGGCGGGTGGCCTGGTTGTTCATCGCCAGGCCGCTGATGGTGTCGATGATCAGGTCGGCGTCGGTGTCGGCGGCGATCTCGCCGCGGGCCACGGCGCGCTCGACGACCTGACGGTTGTAGGCCCGGCGGCGCTGGAAGTCTTCGCTGGCGCCGTGGAACAGTTCGGGCCGCACGCGGCTCTCGGCGATCAGGAAGCTCATGCAGGGGCCGATGACGGGATCGTTGTAGAGATCGACCATCGCCTGGCCCAGCGCCACCAGGTCGGCGACGATGTCGCCGGTGTCGGGCAGGGTCTCGAACAGGAAGGCCTCGTTGAAGGCCTCGCCCACCGCCTGCATCGGCGTGGCCCAGCGGCGGTAGAACGTGGCGCGCGGCGCGCCGGCCCTGTCGCAGATCTTTTCGAGGGTCAGGCCCGACATGCCGTGCTGGGCCAGCACTTCCAGCGCGGCGCGCTTGAGGCGCTTTTCCACCTCGGGGTCGCGCGGTCGGCCGGGGCCGCGACGGGGCGGGGGCGTGTCGGCGGGGGCGGGCGTCTGTCCGGCGTCGAAATCCATGGCCGCAACCTAGAGGCAAAAATCGAACAACGGTCAAAAAAAGCGGCGCACCCCGGGGAGGATGCGCCGCGAAAACGCGCGATCCTGGGAAGGCTGTCCGCGCGAAGTCGATGTCGGCGTCAGAACTTGCCTCTGCGTCGCGCGGCGGCGACGGCGACGGCGAGGTAAGGTCTCAATGTCAATGTGGTCATACCTTATTTCGGCAAAGAGGTAAGGCCAATATGGCGTGTGGTTGACCTGTTTCCGGGCGACGGGTTGCGCGCAAATTATGATATCGATATCAATGCTCGATCCCGAGGCGGACGCGATGCGGCCGGCCGGGACGCGAACGATAATCGACCGCCCGCGCGCCGATGCGCCGCCAGGGCGGACAGGGGAGGAGGCGACGCGATGAAGCCCACACGCCGCGACATGGTCGCGCTGGCCGTGATGTCCGGAGCCTCGGGCGCCGCCGCGACCGCCCGGGCGGCCGGAACCGCCCGCCGTCACGAACTGGCCTCGCCCGACGGCCGGCTGAAGGCGGTGGTCGATGTCTCGGGCGCGATCTCCCGCTGGAGCGCGACCTATGACGGCAAGCCGTTGCTGCTGCCGTCGGACTTGGGGCTGTGGCTGGCCGAGGGGCGGCTGCTGGGCGAGGGCGCGAAGCCGGCCGGGGCGACGCACGAGACCTTCGAAGGCGACTGGGCGCCGCCGTTCGGCCAGTCGGCGCGCTACGACCAGTCGGGTCGGCAGGTCACGCTGCACATGGTCGACCCCAAGGGCGGGATCCGGTTCGACATCGTCCTGCGGGTGCTGAACGGCGCGGCGGCGGTGCGCTACGTGCTGACCGGCCTGCCCGGGGGCGAGGCCCTGGCGTTGATGGGCGAGCGGACGGGCTTCCGCTTCCCCGACACGTCGCGGCTCTACGCCAGCCGCGACGAGGGCGACATCCACGTTTCCACCCAGGCGGGCCTGGCGCCGCTGGAGCACCCGGACCTGACCGGCTCGTCCGACAAGGGCCCCTATGCCGACCTGCCGATCACGGTGGATGTCGGTAATGGCGTCTACGGTTTCGTCGCCGAGTCCGACCGGCTGCACTATCCGCGCTGCATGGCGCGGGCGCACGACAAGGGCGGGCTCGTCACCTATCTGATGCGCTATCCGGGCCGGGCCACCGGCTGGGGCGGCCAGGACGACACGCCGGAGGAGGCGAGGTTCGAGATCGCCGTCGGCCAGAAGACGCCCTGGCGCGTGCTGCTGGCGGCCGACAGCGCCAAGGGCCTGATCGAGCGCCACCACGTGGTTCCCACCCTGGCGACGCCGAACCAACTGGGCGACGTGTCGTGGGTGCGGCCCGGCCACGCCTTCCGGATCATGAAGCCCTATTCGACCGAGGCCTCGCTGAGGGCGGTCGACTTCGCCCGCAAGCGCAACATCGCCTACGTGCTGTTCGACGCCCACTGGTACGGCGACGGGACCGACGCCTCGGATCCGACCGCGCCGATCGCGGCCTTGGACCTGCAAAGGGTGATCGACTACGCCAAGGCCCGCAATATCGGGGTGCTGGTCTATATCGACCGGGTGGCGGTGACAAAGGCGCTGACCGACATGTGCCGCCTCTACCAGCGCTGGGGCCTGGCGGGGGTGAAGCTGGGCTTCATGTGGGAGGGCCGGCAGTCGGACGTCGACTTCATCACCAGGGTGGTGCGGGCCTTCGGCGAGCACGGCATGGTCGTGAACCTGCACGACAACCTGCGTCCGGCGGGCCTGGAGCGCACCCTGCCCAACTATCTCACCCTGGAAGGCGTGAAGGGCAACGAGCAGTTCCCGCCCGCGCGCCACCACGTGAACCTGGCCTTCACCCGGCCGATCGCCGGGCCGATCGACTACACCATCTGCTACGCCCAGGAGCGCAACCAGACGACCAACGCCCACCAGCTGGCCCTGGCGGTCACCTGCTACAGCCCGCTGACCCTGCTCTACTGGTACGACAAGCCCGAGAAATACGAGGGCCAGCCCTGGCCGGAGCTGGAATGGTTCGACGCCTGCCCGACCACCTGGGACGAGACCCGGGCGATCGCCGGCGAGCTGGGCGAGTACGTGGTCATCGCCCGGCGCAAGGGGCGGACCTGGTTCCTCGGCGCCCTGACCAACGAGATGGAGCGGCGGCTCGACCTGGATCTCGGCTTCCTGGGCGCGGGCAAGTGGACGGCCGTGCGCTACCGGGACGGCGATCTTTCGCGGCCGGCCAACCGCACCAAGGTCGTGATCGAGCGCCAGGCGGTCGATGCGGGAACGCGGCTGCGGCTGCAGCTGAACGCGGCGGGCGGCCAGGCGATAAGGTTCGAGCCGCTGGGGTAGGGGCAAACGGGCTGAGGGCAAAAAAAACGGGGCGCCGGGCAGGCGGCGCCCCTTGCTCTTGGAGTCGGGAGGAACTTGCGTCCAAGAAAGTGAGCGCCAGCAGGGAGGCGCTTCAAGATTTGATATCGATACCAATCGGCGGTGAGGCTGTCAATCGGCGTTCGTTGAAGGGGGCGGGCGTCTGGAGTTCTGGTGATGAAAACCTCGCCGGAGCCTGCCCTGGTCCTCATCCTGAGCTTGTCGAAGGACGAGGACCGCGCAACGCCTCTAGCGCGTCACCCAGAACCCGTCGAAGTCCGTCCAGCCGATCCGCGTGGCGGTGTTGGAGGGCGTGCCCGCCGGGGCC
>JASGDR010000003.1:0-6182 GCA_047607095.1 Caulobacter sp. | reverse complement strand
GCCTGCGAGCGGAAGGCCTGGCTGAAAAGCGCGCCGCCGCTGGCGACGCCCTCGGTCGAGGTCGCGGTCGGCGCCTCGACGATGATCGGGAAGGCCAGGAGGGGCCGGTCGCCGGCGGGCGGCGCGGCCGCCTGTGCGCCCGAGCCCGTCGCCAGCAGCGCGGCCGACAGCCCGAAGGCCTGAAGGACGCGGCGTCGGCTCACTTGGCCTTGTCCTTCTTCTTGTACATGGCCAGCATCCGCTGGGTGACGAGGAAGCCGCCGAAGATGTTGACCGCCGCGAAGGCCGCGGCGATCGCGCCGGCCCCCTTGGAGATCCACACCGAACCGGCGGCGGCCTCGCCCGAGGCGCCGTGCGCGGCGGCGGCGAGCAGCGCGCCGACGATGATCACCGACGAGATGGCGTTGGTCACGGCCATCAGCGGGGTGTGCAGGGCCGGCGTCACGCTCCAGACGACATAGTAGCCGACGAAGATGGCGAGCACGAAGATCGCCAGGCGGAACACGGTGGGGTCGACGGCTTCCATGGGAGCCTCCCTTTCTTGATGCGCTTAGGCGGTCTTGAGGTTGGGGTGGACGATCTCGCCGCCCTTGGTGACGACGGCGGCCTGCAGGATCTCGTCCTCGAAGTTGGGCTCGAACGCGCCTTCCTTGGTCAGGAACAGCGACGAGAGCGCGAACAGGTTGCGGGCGTAGAGCGCCGAGGCATCGGCGGCGATGCGGCCGGGCAGGTTGGCGTGGCCGAGGATCTTGGCGCCGTTGGCCGTGACCACGGTCTGGTTCAGCTCAGCGCCCTCGACGTTGCCGCCCTGCTCGATGGCCAGGTCGACCAGGATCGAGCCGGCCTTCATCGACGCCACCTGGGCGGCGCTGACCAGCTTCGGCGCCGGGCGGCCCGGGATCAGGGCGGTGGTGATGACGATGTCCTGTTTGGCGATGTGGCTGGAGACCAGTTCGGCCTGCTTGGCCTGGTACTCGGCCGACATCTCCTTGGCGTAGCCGCCGGCGGTCTGGGCGTTCTTGAACTCCTCGTCCTCGACGGCGAGGAACTTGGCGCCCAGGCTTTCGACCTGTTCCTTGGTGGCGGGGCGGACGTCGGTGGCGGTGACCACGGCGCCCAGGCGGCGGGCGGTGGCGATGGCCTGCAGGCCGGCGACGCCCACCCCCATGATGAACACCTTGGCCGCGGCGACGGTGCCGGCGGCGGTCATCATCATCGGCAGGGCCTTGCCGTAGGCCTCGGCCCCTTCGATCACGGCGCGATAGCCGGCGAGGTTGGCCTGGCTGGACAGCATGTCCATCACTTGGGCCCGCGTGATGCGCGGGATGAACTCCATGGCGACGGCGCTGGCGCCCGCCTTGGCCAGGGCGTTCAGCGTGTCCTTGTCCTGGTAGGGATTGAGGGCGGCGGCGACGATCGCGCCGCTCTTCAGGGCCGCGATCTCGGCGGGCTCGGGCGCGCGAACCTTGAACAGGACGTCGGCGTCCTTGATCGCGTCCTTGGCGGTCTTGGCCAGCTTGGCGCCGGCGGCCTCGTAGTCGGCGTCGAGATAGGAGGCGGCCGCGCCGGCGCCGGCCTCGATCACTACCGAAAAGCCGGCTCCGATCAGTTTCTTGACGGTCTCGGGCGTCGCGGCGACCCGCGTCTCGTTGGCGCGGGTCTCTTTCGTGACGGCGATGACGGCCATCGGCATACCTCCCCCGGGAGCGTTGTTCGCTCAAACAGCTTGAGCCGCTCTTTAGGGGAGGTTCTTGCCTCTTGTCGAGAATTACCCGCGTGTCGGGCGCAAAAAATTGCCG
The DNA here is from genome assembly GCA_047607095.1 of Caulobacter sp. Classification (GTDB taxonomy): domain Bacteria; phylum Pseudomonadota; class Alphaproteobacteria; order Caulobacterales; family Caulobacteraceae; genus Caulobacter. The sequence continues at coordinate 4,383 of JASGDR010000003.1, read as the reverse complement.
ATGTCCACCGGTGTCAGTGAGCCGGGGCAGCCTTCTCGCGCAGGGCCAGGATGCCGACCGCGGTCAGCGCCACGGCGGTTCCGGCGGCGCCGATGAAGCCGGCCGGCGTGCAGAAGAGCAGGGTGAAGAAGGTGATGAGCACGGCGACCGCCAGCGAGCCCCACTTGGTCATCTTGCCGAACGCCGCATAGGTGGCGGTCTGCTCGTGGATGTCCATTTCACCGCGGTGGTAGTCGGATGCCTGATTGCCCATCGAGGAGCCTCTCCCTGAATTTTTTTCCACAGCCGGAGTACAATAAGCCCGCCCCGGGCTCAAGCTAGAGGGGGGTCAAGCAGGGGCGGCGTCGTGACGCGGACGCCGGCGGTTCACGCCCAGCGCGCCAGCAGGCCGCGCAGTCCGGCCACGAAGGCCAGCGGCTGGTCGATCATCACGTGGTGATCGGCGTCGGGCACCGGCAGGCGCAGCACCGAGTCCGGCATCCTGTCGACCATGTAGTCCAGGGTCTCGGCATGCATCAGGCCCGAGCGCTCGCCCCACATCAGCGCCGCCGGACAGGCGATCTCGCTCAGCAGCTGGCCGAGGTCGGGCATCGAGAACCGCTGCCAGATGGCGGGGTCGAACTTCCAGGTCCAGCCGCCCTCGACCGGCTTCAGCGAGCGGCGGGCGATGAAGTCGGCGATGTAGAGGTTCTCGCAGGGCTGCGGCGGGGCCAGGCGGAAGCGGGTCAGGGCCTCTTCCAGGGTCGGATAGACCTTGGTCCCGAAGCCCGAGCGGGGCGGCGGGCCCTTCCAGCGCTTTTCCGGCGGCTGGATGGAGGTGTCGACCAGGATCGCGCCGCGCAGGCGCTCGGGGTGGCGGGCGGCGCAATAGAGGGTGGGAAAGCCGCCGAACGAGTGGCCGACGAAGATCGGCTTCACCCCGCCGGCCTCCAGCCCCGCCGCCTCGACCGCGGCGAAGGCCTCGGCCGCGAAGGTCTCGGCGCTGTAGGCCTGACGCCAGCCGCTGCTTCCCATGCCCGCCCACGAGATGGCGGCGATCCGCCAGTCGGCGGCGAAATAGGGGGCGATGAAGCTCCACCAGTCGGCGTGGGCGCCGTTGCCGTGCAGGAACAGCAGGCCCGGCTTGCCGACCTCGCCCCAGGTCAGAAGCTCGATGGCCGTTCCCAGCACGTCGATGGTCGAGCGCTCGGGCGTGACCGCCACGGCGGCCTCGAACCAGGCCGGCGCGGGCGGCGGCGCGCCGTGGAAGGGGGCCAGCAGCGAGGCGGGGGCGGCGTGGTCGTCGGCCATGCTCAGGCCTCCTCGCGCCAGGCGATCTCGCCGGGGCGCGGCTTGCGGGGGGAGAGCGCCTTGAAGATCCCCGTGCCGGTCATCAGGGGGCGCTCGCCGGTCCAGATGCGGCCCCGCACGGTGAAGACGAGATCCTCCTCGGCCAGCAGCTCGCCCCGGCCCTCGACGAAGTCGCCCAGTTGCGCGCCCGACAGGAAGTCGGTCATCAGCCGCACCGTCACCCAGGAATAGGACTTCTGCAGCGAGATGATCCGGCCCCAGGCCATGTCGGCGAAGCTCATCAGCATGCCGCCGTGGCAGTTTCCCAGGCCGTTGGTGTGGTGCTCCTCGACCCGGAAGCCCAGCGTGGCCTCGCCGGGACCGTCGGCGCGCTCGTACAGCGGCCCGATCTGCCGGCCGAATCCCCGCGTCCAGTTCAACTGGGCGTAGCCGGGCGGGATGGCGGCGCTCTGGGCCTCGGTCAGGTCGTCGGACATGAGCGAAGTCTAACGGCCGTTTGAATGAGGGGGCAATGCTTTCGTTGGGTAAGCCCCCTCCGGCCCTCCGGGCCGCCTCCCCCCAGAGGGGGAGGATCGGGTCAGGGCCGGCCTAGATGCTCCCCCTTTTGGGGGAGCTGTCGCGGAGCGACCGAGGGGGGGCTACGCCAGAACCTCGCCGAACTTGCCCGCCTGGTAGTCCTGGATCGCCTGGATGATCTCTTCCCGCGTCGTCATCACGAACGGCCCGTGCGAGACCACCGGTTCACGGATCGGGTCGGCGTGGCCCAGCAGCAGCACCGCGCCGTCGGTCGAGGCCAGGTCCAGGCCGTCGCCGTCGGTCAGCTCCACGAGATTGGCCGCGCCCGCCGTGCGGTCGCCGATCGTGATCGATCCGCGCACCACGTAGAGGAACACCGCCCGCCCGGCCGGGATCGGCAGTGACAGGGCGGCGCCCGCGTTCAGCCGCACGACGCTCATGGCCACGCCGGTCAGCGACTCGATCGGACCCTTCACGCCGTCGACCTCGCCCGAGATCAGCTCGATCGTCGCGCCGTCCTTCTCGATCTTGGGAATGTCGGGCGCCTGCAGGCCGGTGTAGCGCGGGGCGGTCATCTTCAGCCGGCTGGGCAGGTTGACCCACAGCTGCAGGATCTCCAGCGGCCCGCCGCTGCGCTTGAAGGCTTCCGGCGACAGCTCGGCGTGGACGAGGCCGCTGCCGGCCGTCATCCACTGCACGCCGCCGGCGTCGATGACGCTCTCATGGCCTCCGCTGTCGAGATGCGACAGCTGGCCTTCGAGAATGAAGGTCACGGTCTCGAAGCCGCGATGCGGGTGCGGCCCGAACGGCAGGCCGCGATTGCCCGGACGGTAGGTCTGCGGGCCGTGGTGGTTGAGGAACAGGAACGGGTCCAGCTGGCCGATCGCCGGACCGGGCAGGGGGCGACGGGTGGTCAGGTCGCCGATGTCGTCGCGATAGGCGCCGTGCAGGCGGGCGATGGTGCGGGTCATGTTCACTCCTTGGCCCGAAAACCTCGTCCTTCGACAGGTTCAGGATGAGGTTTTCTACTCGGCGGTCTGCAATAGCCCTCATCCTGAGCTTGTCGAAGCATGCCCTTGGGCGGGCCGCGCAGCGGCGCGACCCGAGGGGACGAGGGCGGTTCCGCGCGCGGCTCAGTTCAGCCCCGCCGCCCCCAGCACCGCCGCCTGCCGCTGCGCCAGCCCCTCTTCCGAGAAGCCCTCCAGCGAGGCCTCGAACAGGGCGCGCCAGTTGTGGCGGGCGCCCAGGTGCAGGAAGGCCGCGCCCAGGCCGATGGCGGCGCGGTCCATGAACACGAACTCGCGCGGGATGACGACGCCGCCGACCGACTTGAGCGCCTGGCGCACCTTGAAGGCCTCGCGGCGGCCGTACTCGCCGGGCGGGACGTCGTCGGCCACCGTGCGCACCCGGTCGTCCAGCAGCGGGCCGTAGATGAACCGGGCCCAGACGTTCAGCACGTCGACCAGCTCGTCTGTCAGGTTGGAGAAGCCCCAGCTGCGATAGGCCTCGACCTGGCCGGCGCGGTCGTCTTCGGAGAGAGCGCGGTAGAGCCGCACGACCCCGGCCACGAAGCGCGGCGGGAACACCCGGATGCAGCCGAAGTCCAGCAGGTTCAGGTGCGCCGCGCCGTCGCTCCCCTCGGGGCCGCCGAAGGTGTAGTTGCCCAGGTGCGGGTCGCCGTGGATGACGCCGATGTGGGTCATCGGCTTCCACCAGGCCTCGAACAGCAGGGCGGCGATGCGGTCGCGGGTTTCCTGCGGCGCGGTCTTGAAGGTCATCAGCCCCTGGCCGTCCAGCCAGGTCATGCTCAGCAGCCGCTTCGTCGACAGCTCGGGAACGGGCCGCGGCGTGCGGATGTCGTCGCGACCGGCGAAGAAGCCGCCATAGACGGTCATCATCTTCGCCTCGCGCTCGTAGTCGAGCTCTTCGCGCAGGCGGTCGCCGATCTCCTCGATCATCTCGGTGGGGTCGATGGAGCCGTCCATGCGTTTCAGCAGGGCGATCAGGGCGCGCAGCTGGCCAAGGTCGCTTTCGACGGCGCTCTGCATGTCGGGGTACTGCAGCTTCACCGCCAGGGCGCGACCGTCGGGCGCCGTGGCGCGGTGCACCTGGCCGAGGGAAGCGGCCGCGGCGGCCTCGTGCTCGAAGTTCGTGAACTTGCCGGCCCAGTCGGCGCCCAGCTCGGCGGCCATGCGCCGGCGCACGAACGGCCAGCCCATGGCGGGCGCGTTGGTCTGCAGCTCGGCCAGTTCCTTTGCGAACTCCGGCGGGAGCAGGTCCGGCACGGTGGCGAACATCTGGGCCGCCTTCATCAGCGGACCCTTGAGGTTCCCCAGCGCCGCCTTCAGGGCCTTGGCGTTGCGGGCGGCCGCGTCGTCGCCGGCGAAGACGCGGTTGGCGCCGTAGCTGACGGCGGCGCCGGACAGCCCGGCGCCGACCTTGGCGAAACGGGCGAGGCGGCCGGACAGGCGATCGCGTTCCGGGTCGGATGTCATGCGGTGAGCCCCCTCCGGCCCTCCGGGCCACCTCCCCCAGAGGGGGAGGATCCATGCGCTACAGATGCTCCCCCTCTGGGGG
>JASGDR010000002.1:0-14118 GCA_047607095.1 Caulobacter sp. | reverse complement strand
CCGGCCCCGGCTCCGGCCGCCAAGCCGGCGGTGTCGCTGGCCGGCGCCGACAGCCGCCCCGGCGTCAATCCGGTGCGCTCGGCCCAGGCCAAGCTGGCCGCCTTCGCTTCCTCGGCCCCGGCCGCCGGCAGCGACGACTGGGAAGAATTCTGATCGAGATTTAGTGCGCGTACCGCCCCGCGTATCGGGGGCGTATCCTCCTCATGACTAAGAGCCCCGCCGGTCCGTCCGGCGGGGTTTTTGTTTACGCCTAGCCCCCCATATCAATCCAAGGGCGAGCGACGGTGGGGAGAGAAACGGATGACGACGGCGGAGACCCTGCGTTCGCCGGCCGCGTCGCGGGCCTTCCTGATCGGGCCGCTGATCCTGGCGGGGTTGATCGGGCTGGTCGCCCTGGTCCCCGCCCCCTGGCCCGTGCGCCTCGCCGCGGCCGCCCTGGCGCTGCTGACCGCCTGGATCGCCCTGTTCTTCGCCCTCCCGGGACCATGGCTGGCGATGGACGACGAAGGCTTCACCGTGCGCCGACGGCTGGGCCGTCCCCGCCGGGTGTCGTGGAGCGAGATCGAGGCCTTCGAGATCGGCCGCACGCGGCCGCCGGCGACGATCTGGCGGATGCTCGCCTTCATCCCGTGGCTGATTCTGGCGGCGGCGACCAGCGGTTACGTCGACGCCGGCATCACCGACACGTCCCGCGCCGCGATCGGCTGGCGCCGGCGCGGAGAGGCCGAACCCCGGCGAAACGACTGGATCATCGACGCCTACGGCCTGACCCAGGAGGCGCTGCTGGAACGCCTGCGGGCGCGGCTGCCCGGCCGCTAGTTCTACTTCTTCCGGTTCACCACCATCGGCGCGTCCACAGGGCAGCCGTCGACGCTGCGCATCACCGCGTGGCGCAGGCCCGAGCGGGGCTCCTTGGAGAGGGGACGGGCGGGGTCTTCGCCCTTGGGGGTTTCGGCGGCCGCGACCTTGCCCGGCGAGCAGCCCGCGACCAGCGGCCGAACCACGCGGCCGTCCTCGATCCGGTCCAGAGGCGCGGCCTTCGCCTCGGGGACGATCCCCGGGCCCTCGACGAGATCATGGACTCGGTCGGCCGGAACGCCCTGAACCGCGGCGGCCAGGAACATGGCGGACAAAAGCATGGCGGGCTCCACTGCCGAACCCCGTCACTCTACGTCCAATTGCTTCGGCGCGTCTTCAACTTCCTGGACGCCGGCCCCGCCTGACCGCCCCGCGCACGGCCCGGATTCGACCAGGCGTCTCAATCTGAGCCGCCACTCGCCGATCCTGTTGCGTCGGCGAGACCGCGATGCACCTTCTGATTGATCGCGCCGCCGGCGCACGCTGACCGACCGCGCACCAGCTATCCAATCCTTGGGGGAATCCGATGACGGACGTTGCCAGCTCTACCCTGTTCGACGAGATCGCCAATCTGGGCGGCGTTATGAACAACCTCTGGGACGGCAACGCCGCGGTCGGGGCGTGGTCGATCAACATGACGCTCGACGCTAGGGCGGTCTCCGAGCAGCAGAACCCAGGCGACCCGATCTACGACTATTTCCTGATCGGGTTGGTCGGCCAGAGCTCGCTGGCGGTCAACCAGGGCAACCGGCCGTCCTTTGGCTACGGCCTCGTCGTCGACTTCGGCGGGACGCCGCCGGCGGGATTGGAACTGCTTCTGAGCTCCCCCAACACCACGGTGACGACAACGACCTACACCTCCGGGTTCAGCTGGGGCCTGAGCGGCTCCATCGGCTTTACCATCTCCGGCAACGGCAAGGCGGGCGGTGGTTCGATCGGGGGCTCGCTCTCGTTTTCCCACTCGACGACCCGCTCGGTCGCCAGCCTTCAGGTGCTCAACCGGTCAGACATGAACGGCTCCCTCCGCGGCCACTGGGAATACATCGTCGACCCGAAGGCCCTGGAGGACCAGGGCGAAATACCCCTCATGGGCCAACTGCTGGTGCGCCGCCCCCATTCGGCGGATCCCCTGACGGTCGATGTCGAGATCTCCACCTATTTCAGCAACAAGCACCTGGCCAAGAACCTGGACTGGAACGGGCTCGACCAGTGCATCTTCGACTTCGCGGCCCACGACCTGGCGCCGCTGGAGAAGGGCCACGCCCGCATCTCCATGCAGTACAGCAGGACGATCGCCGCTCCGCCGCTTCCGCAGCCGGCGTCGGCCCCAGCCCCGGCCTCGGCCTGAGGCTCCAGACGCAGAAAAGCCCCGCCGTCGCCGGCGGGGCTTTCCGATCTTCGGGCGATGCCCAGCCTTAGGCCTGCATCGTCCAGCCTTCGACGCCCATCGACGCCTGGCGGATGGCTTCCGAACGGGTCGGGTGCGGGTGGCAGGTGCGGGCGATGTCTTCCGAGGCGCCGCCGAACTCCATGGCCACGCAGACCTCGGCGATCATGTCGCCGACGTTCGGACCCACGGCGTGGGCGCCCAGGATGCGGTCGGTCTTGGCGTCGGCCAGGATCTTCACGAAGCCGTCGCCCTCGTGGTTGATCTTGGCGCGGCTGTTGGCCAGGAACGGGAACTTGCCGACCTTGTAGGCGACGCCCGCGGCCTTCAGCTCGTCTTCCGTCTTACCGACGGTGGCGACTTCCGGCTTGGTGTAGATGACGCCCGGGATGATGTCGTAGTTCATGTGGCCGGCCTTGCCCGCGATCAGCTCGATGCAGGCCACGGCCTCGTCCTCGGCCTTGTGGGCCAGCATCGGACCCGAGGTCACGTCCCCAATGACCCAAATGCCGTCGACGCCGGTCTTGTAGTGGTTGTTGGCGATCACGCCGCGCTTGTCGGGGGTGATGCCCACGGTTTCCAGGCCCAGGCCCTGCGTGAACGGGCGGCGGCCGATGGCCACCAGCACGTAGTCGGCCTGCAGGGTCTCGGCGTCGCCGCCGGCGACCGGCTCCAGCGTCAGTTCGGCCTGCTTGCCCTTGTCGGCCGCGCCCGTGACCTTGGCGCCCAGCTTGAACTTGAAGCCCTGCTTGCCGAGGATCTTCTGGAAGGCGTTGGCCACTTCGGTGTCGGTGCCCGGCAGGATGCGGTCCAGGTACTCGACGACGGTGACTTCCGCGCCCAGGCGACGCCACACCGAACCCAGCTCCAGGCCGATGACGCCGGCGCCGACCACGATCAGGCTCTTGGGCACGGAGGGCAGGCTCAGCGCGCCGGTCGAGTCGACGATGCGGCCGGCGTTGTCGACGGTCACGCCCGGCAGCGGGGTCGGCTCCGAACCGGTGGCGATGACGATGTTCTTGGTCTCGAGGACCTTTTCCGAACCGTCCTCGGCCTTGACCACGACCTTGCCGACGCCGTCGATGCGGCCCCAGCCCTTCACGTACTCGACCTTGTTCTTCTTCATCAGGAACTCGACGCCCTTGGTCAGGGCTTCGACGCTCTCGGCCTTCTGGGCCATCATCTGGTCGAGGTTCAGCTTCGGCTTCACTTCGATGCCGAGCTTGGCGAACTCGCCGCCGGCGGCGGCTTCGAAGTATTCCGAGGCGTGCAGCAGGGCCTTCGACGGCATGCAGCCGACGTTCAGGCAGGTGCCGCCCAGCTTGCCGCGGCCTTCGACGATCGCGGTCTTCAGGCCCAGCTGGCCGGCGCGGATCGCCGCGTTGTAGCCGCCGGGACCGCCCCCGATGATGACGACGTCGTATTGGGCCATGGGATCTTCGCCTTGGAGCAACGCGCCGGACCGGCGCCGGACAAAATATAGGGTCGGCAAGACGCTTTGGCAGGCCTTGCCGAGGCGGGGCTACTCCTAGTGCGGCGGGGGACAAAACGGAACCCGTTTTTCGCGCCCAGTCGTGATCGGACAAGGGAAACCGGCCTTGCCCGCTCGCGTCGCGGGCATGCCCGCCCTTGCTCCATCCGTGGGCACGTTCGTGCCGTCCGCCCACTTTTCAGCGCCGTCCTTGCCGGGAGCTTGGCCATGCTCTAGCCATTTCGGCCTCATCAGGGAGGCGACATTGCTCAGCACTTGGAAATCGTGGACCGCGGGGGCGGCCCTCGCGATCGGAATGATGGCCGGCGGAAGCGCCCTGGCCGACGAAGCCAAACCCGCCGACGTCGCGGCCAAGGGGGCTCCCGCCGCCGAGCTGCCCGCCTTCCCGGCCGACAAGTCGGCCAAGCAGACCACGGTCCTGGCCGGCAAGACCCTGTCCTACACCGCCACCGTCGGCTCGCTGCCGGTGCGCGACGAGAAGGGCAAAAAGGTCGCCGAGGTGGTGTTCACCGCCTACACCCTGGACGGCCCGCGCGACCCCAACCGTCCCGTCACCTTCGCCTTCAACGGCGGCCCCGGCGCGGCCTCGGTCTATCTGAACTTCGCGCTCGGCCCCAAGCGCGTGCAGTTCGGCGCCGAGGGCGACAGCCCGTCGGCCCCGACGCGCCTGCAGGACAACCCGGCCAGCTGGCTCGACTTCACCGATCTCGTCTTCATCGACGCCGTCGGCACCGGCTTCTCGCGCAGCCTGACCACGCCGGAAGAAACCAAGAAGCGCTTCTACGGCGTCAAGCAGGACATCGACTACCTGTCGCGCATCGTCTTCGACTGGCTGGTGAAGAACGAACGCCTGCAGTCGCCCAAGTACATCGTCGGCGAAAGCTACGGCGGCTTCCGCGGCCCGCGCCTGACCTACACCCTGCAGACCGACTACGGCGTCGGGATCAACGGCCTGGTTCTGGTCTCGCCGCTGCTGTCGAGCGCCGGCCGCACGGCCCAGGAGATCTCGCCCCTGCCGGCCATGTGGACCCTGCCCTCGATCGCGGCCGCCAAGCTGGAGCGCGACGGCAAGCTGACCCCGGCCGCCATCAAGGAGGTCGAGGACTACACCCGCGGCGAATACATGGTCGACCTCATGAAGGGCTCCGACCCGGCCGCGCTGGACCGCCTGACCGCCAAGGTCTCGGCCATGACCGGCCTTGATCCCACCTATGTGCGCCGCGCCGGCGGCCGGCTGGAGACCCAGTCGTTCCTGCGCGAGGTGTTCCGCCAGACGGGCCGCCTGGGCAGCCGCTACGACAGCAACGTCACCTCGCTCGATCCCTTCCCCTATGCGCCCGAGCAGGAGATCAACGACCCGATCCTCGACTCGATCATCGCCCCCACCACCAGCGCCATCGTCGACTTCACCACCCGCACCGTCGGCTGGAAGGTCGAGGGCCGCTACGAAGCGCTCTCGGGCGACGTCAACCAGGCCTGGGACCGCGGCCGCGGCCCCGACACCGAGTCCGTCACCGACCTGCGCAAGTCGGTCTCGGTGGACCCCAAGCTGAAAGTGCTGATCGTCCACGGCTACAACGACCTGTCGTGCCCGTTCTTCGCCTCGCGCCTGGTCGTCGACGCCATGCCGGCCACGGCCAACGGCCGCGTGACCCTGTCCAACTATCCCGGCGGCCACATGTTCTACAGCCGCCCCGACAGCGGCGCGGCCTTCCGCGCCGACGTCAAGAAGCTCTACGGCGCCCCGTAAGGCGCGCGCCCTTCGCAGGACCGCAGACGGCCGCTCCGCAAGGGGCGGCCGTTTTGCTTCGCGGCCCACGGGGAAACGGCCCGGCTTCTCCGGCGTTTCGCTGCCCATGACCTACGTGACCCGAACCGTCTTCGCGGGCGCCAGCCTGCTGCTGCTGCTGGCGGCCACGGCCCTGATCGGCCTGGGCCTGATGGAGGCGGTGGACGGCCTGCGCGCGCCGGAGACGGCCGGTCCCGACGCGGTGCTCGACGCCCTGGGCTACATCATCGTGGCCATCGCCGTCTTCGACGTCGCCAAGTACCTGTTCGAGGAGGAGGTCACCCGCGGCAGCGAAAAGCGCAGCGCCGCCGAAGCCCGCCGCAGCCTGACCAAGTTCCTTTCGACCGTGGTCATCGCCCTGTTCCTCGAGGCCCTGGTGATGGTCTTCAAGACCGCCCGCGAGGACGTCGCCAAGCTGGTCTACCCCACCGGCCTGCTGGTCGCCTCGGTGCTGGTGCTCGTGGGCCTGGGCGCCTACCAGCGCTTCTCCGCCGCCGTCGAGGAGAAGGTCGGCGAGGACGACGACGCGGAGGTGCGGAAGGAGAAGGCGAAGTAGAAAGCGCGCCGCGCTTGATCCCCGCCCCCTGCCGCGGCCGCCCCGTCGTCGGCGCCGCTTCTTGTCTCAGCCGCCGGCCTGCGACTGGAACTTCAGCACGAAGCCGGGATCGCCGTAGTGGATATAGTCCGCCCAGTCGTTGGACCCGGCCGCGCCGTTCTTGCCGCCCCTCACCGCCAGCCGGGCCTTTTTCAGCGCCTCGCCGATCTCTCGGCCGGCCAGGAGTTCCGGATAGAACGTCGTGGCGAAGGTCTTGGCCGCATCGTCGCCCACCGGCCAGTAGGTCCCGACATAGTTCTTCACGCCGCCGCGCAGCAGCGCCTCGGCGAAACCGACATTGCGCCGGATCTGCTCGTTGCGCGGCGGCGGCGGATCGCCCTCGAGCTTGCGGACGCGCGCCGCCTCGCAGGCGTTGAAGAACATCAGCGAGGGCAGGTTGCTGATCCCGGCCAGATCCGCCCCGCTCAGGACATGCCTCTCGGCGCACAATATGCCGCTGCGGCTCGGCTCCACCGGGTCGAAGAACGCGTGGCCGGCATAGTGGACGACGTCGAACTCGCCCGACCGCAGGCACTTGAGGATGCGGTCGTAGCGGGCCTCGTCGCCTTCGATGACCGTGAGCTTCACCGCCCCGCCCAGGTCGCCGAGAATGGCCTTGATCCGATCGCCTTCGCGCTCGGCGCCCGCCAGATCTTTCGTCGGATTGACGATCAGCAGCACGTTGAGCCCCGCCGCCGCCTGGCGGCCGGTCAGCCACTTGGCGATCGACAGGTTCTCGGCCTCGAAACGGTGGCTGAGCCCGCCGCCAAGGGCGGGGAACGCGCCGCCCACCTGCAGGATCTCCCACGGGATCCGCGAGGCTCCCGCGTCGTGGACCAGCACCATGGGCGATTGCAGGTTCTGCGCCAGCACCTGGCGCACGGGCTCCGAAAGGACCAGCTTGCCGAGCTGCACGCCCATATTGTCGAGCCGCTCGCCGTCGATCGAGTCCAGCCGCGCCAGGAACTGATCGAGCGTCGCGCGCGGCGCCGCCACCCGCCCGCGAACGATCGCCGCCTTGGCGCCCGGCGTCAGCACCGAGGTCGTGAAGGTCGGCTCGTCGGTCTGGTCGCTGTCCTGCCGGATCAGCACATAGGTCGGCTGCGCCGCGCCGCCCGAGGAACCGCGCGTGGGCGTCAAGCTGGGCGCCGGCAGCTCCACGGCGTTGAGCACGACTTCGATGTCGTCGAAGGTCGGCTCCTGCGCCAGTCGGTACAGCGTCTCCTGGATCAGCCGGAACTGCTCCGGATCCTTTTCGCAGATGGTGACGCCCCGGAAGCGTCGTGCGCCGTCGGCCTCGGCCAGGGCGCGCAGGAAGCCCTTGATCAGGCGCCGCAGCGCCTGGGGGGTCAGCCGGCTGGTGGCGCCGCCGAAGGGCACCATGGCGAAGTCGTCGACCCGGGTCGCCACGAAGGTGCGGATCAGGTTCTCGCCGACCGCCTCGTAGACGTCTTCGTTGAAGGTGTCGAAGCCGCCCAGCCCGACGAAGGCGACATTGTCGGCCCTCAACGGATGGCGCCCCTTGGGCAGGATGTTGACCACCCCGACGTCGCCGCTGATCATCCGGCGGGACACCATGTCCTGAACGGCGCCGCCCATCAGGCCGTCGATGGCCAGCGCCGCGCCGCCCACGCGCACGTGCCGGAACACCCCCATCACGTAGCAGGCGGCGTCCGCCTCGATGATGTCGCCCAGGGCCAGGGTGATCTCCAGGCGGCGCTGCCGGTCTCGCCGCATGATGATCGGCCCCGACGAGCGCTCATAGCTCGCGACCGGCCCGGCGCCGGCCTCGACCACGGCGGATTTCAGGCTCGGGGCCAGGTCGGACGGGTCGGCGGGAGCGACGAACTCGCGGACGATCTCGCGCTGCTCGCGGGCGCTCTGCGGGATCTGTTCGAGCGACCCGGCCAGGCTCCGGATGGTCGTCTCGGTCAGGCGCGTTTCGCTCGCGCCGCGCCGAAGCTCGTAGGTCTCGGGCAGCTTGGAGGTCTTTCCCGTGTCGAGCAGGTCGGGCAGGGCCCGCTGAATGGCCGCGTTGCCGGGCAGCTTGCCGTGCTCCTCCTCGACGAAATAGGTCTTCGCGGCGGACGCGATCCTGGCGAAGGCGAGCGGAACGGTGCCGTCGCCCTCATTGTTGACGGTGTATTCGAATTCCGACCCGACGATCCGCGCCGCCACCTTGGTGGGGCGGTTCACCCCCGCCACGAGGATGATCTCCTGCCCGGGTCCCGGCGCCGCCGGCAGGCCGCGGATCACCGCGCCGGCCCGGGTCAGCGCCTCCTGGGTCAGCGCCGTTCCCTGCGGCCAGGCGTCGAGCTGGAAGAAGTCCTGTCCGGGCAGGGCCGAGGGCGCCATCTGCATGAGGCCCGGGAAGCCGGTGAACATGTCGACCAGCTCGGGCATCTTGTAGCCGCCGAGCTTGGAGAGCTTGACCGCCGCGCCGATCGTGCCCCGGAACGCCTCGACCGGCGCGAACGAGCCGTAGTTGGGCGTGCCCAGCATGATGATGCGGCGCAGGTTGGGAACCGGATGGGCCAGCGCCGCGCGGCTCACGAGGCCGCCCATGCTGTGGGCGACGATGTGGGTCTCGCCGTATCCGGCCAGCTTGCTGGCCAGCCCACGGCCCAGGTCGGTCAGGCTTCGCCGCCAGTCGTAGGGATAGAACTCCGCGTCGTAGCCGGCGATTTCCAGCCGCAGCTTCAGGGACAGGTAGGCGAACAGCACCACGCCCAGCGCCCGCACCTTCGTGCCCGGCTCGAGCCTCAGCTGCAGCAGCTTGCCCAGCGCGATATCGACCGGATCAAGCCAGATGACGTCGTCGAGGACCGGCCGCTCGAAGCCCAGGTGCGACCCGAGGATGCCGGGTATGATGAGCACCTTGCGACCGGCCCCCCGCACCGACCGGAGCTCGGCCTCCTCCGCCAGCCGGCGCAGCTCTTCATATTGCTCGGCGCCGAAATAGTCTTCCAGCAGCCCCTGGCGCTCGTCGGAAAGCAGCAGCCCGCGGGCCGCCCGCTCGCTGAACACAGCATCCCTTGGACTGGGCGGCCCGGAGCGGACGGCCGGAACCGCCCCCGGCTTGCCGCCGCCCGCAGATTTCCCTTTGCGATCCCCCGCCCGCGCCATCCTTCGCCCCCTTCTTGATCGCGCCCGGGGGCGCGTGGAAAGGCGAAGATTAAACGCTAGGTTGATTTTTGGAAAACATCGTTATCCGAAATGCCGAATTAGTGAAGCTTGCCCCCTACCGCGCCAGACGCCCGTCGCCCAGCGCCGCCGCTTCGAAGCGAAAGATCACTTCCGGGTCCGGCTCGGGCACGCCCTTGAGGATCTTCTTCCCCGCCGCCCCCTTGGGCGCGGCCGCGTGCAGCAGCCAGCGGATGACGTTCAGCCGGGCGGCCTTCTTGTGGTCGGCGCGCACGCAGACCCAGGGAGCGGTCTCGGTGTGGCTGCGGGTCAGCATCTCGTCGCGGGCGGCGGTGTAGTCGTCCCACTTCTCCTGGGCGACGGCGTCGAGGGGGCTTGTCTTGAAGGCCTTCAGCGGGTCGTCGCGGCGGGCCTTAAGGCGTTCGGCTTGCGTATCCTTCCCGATATCCAGCCAGAATTTGGAAAAGCGCATGCCGCTCTCGACCAGCATGGTCTCGAAGGCCGGCACGTCGCGCAGGAACTGGGCCTGCTGCTCGGGCGTGGAAAAGCCCATCACCTTCTCGACCCCGGCGCGGTTGTACCAGGAGCGGTTGAAGATCACCGCCTCGCCGCAGGCCGGCAGCCATTCCACATAGCGCTGGAAGTACCACTCGCTCTGCTGGCGCTCGGTCGGCTTGGGCAGGGCCACCGCCGTGGTCTGGCGGCGATCGAGATGCTCGGTGATACGGGCGATCGTGCCGTCCTTGCCGGCGGCGTCGCGCCCCTCGAAGATGGCCAGCAGCTTCCAGCCTTCCTTGATGGCGTGCTTCTGGAGGGCGATCAGCGCGATCTGCAGGTCGCGCAGCTCTTCGTCGTAGTCGCGGGACTTGGTCATTCTCGAAGCCTACCCCCGGAAAGGAAACCTGCGCTAGAAGGAGCGCATGATCCGCCTTTTCGTGCCCCAGCCGCTGTCCAAGGACGCCGGAATAGCTCCCACCCAGGAGCAGTCGCGCTATCTCGTCTCGGTGATGCGCCTTGGCGTCGGCGACGAGATCCTGGTGTTCAACGGGACCGACGGCGAGTGGCGCGCCGGCCTGGTCGACGCCGGCAAGCGCGGCTGCCTGTTGAAGGCCCTGGAGCAGACGCGCGAGCAGACCACCCCGCCCGACCTTGATCTGATCGTCGCCATGGTCAAGCGCGGCCGGGTCGAGACCATCGTCGAGAAAGCCGCCGAACTGGGCGCCCGCCGCGTGCGGCTGACGGTCACGCGCCGCACCAATGTCGACTACATGAAGCTGGCCCGCCTGGACGCCATCGCCATGGAGGCCGCCGAGCAGACCGGCCGCCTCGACGTGCCGGCCGTCCTGGACCCCGAGAAGCTCGACAAGATCCTCGACGGCTGGGACGAGAGCCGGCGCCTCGTCTTCTGCGACGAGGGCGGCGATGCGAAACCCGCCATCGAGGCCCTGGCCGGAACCGGCGGCCCCGCCGCCATCCTGATCGGCCCCGAAGGCGGCTTCGCCCCGGAAGAGCGCGAACGCCTGCGGTCCCTTTCGTTCGTGACCCCCGTCTCTCTGGGCCCGCGCATCCTGCGCGCCGACACCGCCGCGATCAGCGCCATGACCCTGTGGCAGGCGGCGGCCGGGGATTGGAAGTAAGCGGGGCGAGACCCCCTCAGTCGGCTTCGCCGACAGCTCCCCCAAAGGGGGAGCATCTTGGAGGTCGCGCCAAAAGATCCTGCCCCTCTGGGGGAGGTGGCCCGGAGGGCCGGAGGGGGTAGAGACCGAACGGTAACGCTAATTGTAGCGGACCCTCTTGAGGTCGGCTAAGACAGCGCCCAACTGCGCTCCACGCGTTTCGTGGCGGTCGGGGGGAATTGGGCCCCTCCCCTCCTGTGGCGTTCGATTTTAGGGGAGACGGCGATGGCCGACACCGCCAGCCTGGATCAGCGCCCGCTGACCCTCGAAGACCTGACCGCCTATTTCGCCAAGGGGATCAAGCCGAAGTCCGCCTTCCGCGTGGGCGCCGAACACGAGAAGTTCGGCTTCTATCTGGGCTCCCACGAACCGGTCCCCTACGAGGGCGACAAGGGCGTGCACGCCCTGTTGGTCGGCCTGCAGCGCTTCGGCTGGACGCCGGTCATGGAAGGCGAGGTCATCATCGGCCTCGAGCGCAACGGCGCGAACGTCAGCCTCGAGCCGGGCGGCCAGTTCGAACTGTCGGGCGCCCCGCTGCTGACCATGCACGACATCTGCGAGGAGACCGGCGGTCACCTCGACGAGGTCAAGACCGTGGCCGACGAGCTGGGCCTGGGCTTCCTCGGCGTCGGCTTCTCGCCGCTGTGGAAGCGCGAGCAGGTTCCGGTCATGCCCAAGGGCCGGTACGTGATCATGCGCAACTACATGCCCAAGGTCGGCAATCTGGGCCTCGACATGATGCTGCGCACCTGCACGGTGCAGGCCAATCTCGACTTCGACAGCGAAGCCGACATGGTCGCCAAGTTCCGCATGAGCCTGGCCCTGCAGCCGATCGCCACGGCCCTGTTCGCCAATTCTCCGTTCACGGAAGGCAGGCCCAACGGCTTCCTGTCGTCGCGCGCCAACGTCTGGACCGACACCGACCCCAACCGCACGGGCCTGCTGGACTTCGTGTTCCAGGACGGCTTCGGCTTCGAGCGCTACGCCCGCTACATGCTGGACGTGCCGATGTATTTCGCCAAGCGCGGCGACCGCTACATCGATCTCGCCGGCCGCAGCTTCCGCGATTTCATCGACGGCAAGATCGACGAGGTCGGCGGCGAGCGAGCGACGATCAAGGACTGGGCCGACCACGCCACCACGGCGTTCCCCGAGGTCCGCCTGAAGACCTATCTGGAAATGCGCGGCGCCGACGCGGGTCCGTGGAGCCGCCTGTGCGCCCTGCCCGCCCTGTGGACCGGCGTGTTCTACGACGACGCCGCGCTGGCCGCCGCCTGGGACCTGGCCAAGGACTGGACGGTGGAAGACCGCGAAGGCCTGCGCCGCGACGTGCCGACCCTGGGCCTGAAGGCCAAGGTCGCCGGCCGCACCGTGCAGGACGTCGCCAAGGACTTCGTCGCCATCGCCAAGCAGGGCCTGAAGAACCGCGCCCAGCTGAACGGCGGCTTCCTCGACGAGACGATCTATCTGGGCGAACTGGAAGCCATCGCCGACAGCGGGATCACGCCCGCCGAACGCCTGCTGGAGAAGTTCCACGGCGAATGGGGCGGCGACATCGGCAAGCTGTTCGACGAAGGCGCTTACTGAGCAGGGGAAGCCCCCTCAGTCGCTCCGCGACAGCTCCCCTAGAGGGGGAGCATCCGTCCCGCTAAATCCTCCCCCTCTGGGGGAGGTGGCCCGGAGGGCCGGAGGGGGTCAGCGCAGCATCCCCCACGCGATCGCCGCCTGACCGCCGATATAGAGGAACCACACGGCCCAGGCCGTCAGCCTCGCCGAGCCGAAGAGCTTGGCGCCCTTGAAGAGGTCGAAGGCCAGGATCGCGTCCGAGGCCATGAACGCCACGGCCCCGGCCGTCGCCGGCCAGCGCGTCGTCGGCAGGGCGGCGGCGCTGACCACCATGGCCAGGATCGCCGCGACATAGGCCAGCACCGCCGGCCGCAGCGGTCCGAGCGACCCCCACAGCCGCCGCAGCATGACCGCCCCGACCAGGGCGGCGACCGGCGCCAGCACGAAGAAGGCCTGGCTGGGCGTCGCGCGCTCGCGCCAGAACACGATCACATAGACCACGTGCCCGGCCAGGAACGCCGCCAGGCCGTAAGGCAGCCAGCGCTTGGGATCGCCGGCCAGAAAGACGTCGCCGACGGCGCACAGGGTCAGGGCCACGGCCAGCAGCACCGTGCCGCCCTCCAGATAGGCCAGCACCGCCAGGGCGCCCGTCGCGGCCGCCTTGACCACGGTGCGGACGAACGACGGCGGCCGCTGCGCCAGCGCCAGGCCGTAGGCCAGGGCGCACGAGCCGCAGATCGCCCACAGGACGGTTTCAGTCATCCGACGACAGCTTGGACAGGAAGGCCTGGGCGGCGTCCTTGTGGCGGGGCTTGAGGTTCTTGCCGACGATGGCCAACAGGGCGGCGATCACGGCCGCGTCGTCGGTGAAGCCGATGGCCGGCAGCAGGTCGGGAATGGCGTCGGTCGGCAGCACGAAATAGGCCAGGGCCGCGAACATCATGCCCTTGGCCGCCGCGGGGGTTTCCGGGTCCCTGGCGCACCACCACACCGAAAGGGCGTCGGCGGCGAACGGCACCCTGGCGGCCACCTTGCGCATCTTCGGCCAGAAGCCGCGCGCCACCCGCTGCTCGTTGACCCGCACCGTGGCCGGCACGAGCGCCTTCTTCGGGTCCAGCACGTCCGAAGGATTGACGTCGGGGGAAGGTTCAGCGTCGGCGTTCATGGGGGTAAACGGCTCCTACAAGGCGAGATTAAACGCAAACCGGGAGCAATCGTCCATGAAACTCGACAACACCGTCGCCGCCGTCGTCACCGGGGGCGCCTCGGGTCTCGGCGAAGCCACCGCCCGCGCCCTGGCCGCCCAGGGGGTGAAGGTCGCCATCTTCGACATGAACGAGACCCGCGGCGAGGAGGTCGCCAGGGAGATCGGCGGCGTCTACTGCAAGGTCAACGTCACCAGCGACGCCGACGTCGACGCCGGTTTCGAGAAGGCCCGCGCCGCCCACGGCCAGGAGCGGATCCTGGTCAACTGCGCCGGCGTCGGCAACGCCGCCAAGACCGCCAGCCGCGACAAGACCACCGGCGAGACCAAGCACTTCCCGCTCGATATCTTCGACCGCGTGATCCAGATCAACCTGGTGGGCACCTTCCGCTGCATCGCCAAGTCGG
>JASGDR010000001.1:0-9423 GCA_047607095.1 Caulobacter sp. | reverse complement strand
GGATCTCCTGGTCGCTGATCTCGCGGCGCTGGATCTGGCGTTTCTCGGCGAAGTCGAGGATCACCTTCTCGACTTCTGCGCTGGGCTTGGCGTTGCGCTTTTCGTCGTAGTCGTAGAAGCCCTTGCCGTTCTTCTGGCCGCGGCGGTCCATCTCGCACAGCACCTCACGGACGGTCGAGGAACTGGTCTTGGCCGGGTCCCAGCCGATGTCGAGGCCGGCCAGGTCGCTCATGGCGAACGGCCCCATCGGCAGGCCGAAGTCGTAGAGCACGCGGTCGACGTCCCAGGGCATGGCGCCTTCCAGGATCAGCTTCTGGGCCTCGCGCTGGCGCTGGGCCAGCATGCGGTTGCCGACGAAGCCAAAGCAGTTGCCGACCAGCACCGCGACCTTGCCGATCTTCTTGCCGATCTGCATCGAGGTGGCGATCACCGACTTGTCGGTCTTCTCGCCGCGGACGATTTCCAAGAGGCGCATGACGTTGGCCGGCGAGAAGAAGTGCAGGCCGATAACGCTTTCGGGGCGGCTGGTGACGGCGGCGATGGCGTCGACGTCGAGATAGGAGGTGTTGCTGGCCAGGATCGCGCCGGGCTTGGCGATCTTGTCGAGCTTGGTGAAGACCTCCTTCTTGATCTCCATCAGCTCGAACACGGCCTCGATGATCAGGTCGCAATCGGCGAGGTCTTCGAGATGCATGGAGGGGGTGAGCAGCCCCATGCGCTTTTCGACGTCGTCCTGGGTGAGTCGGCCCTTCTTGGCGGTGTTCTCGTAGTTCCTGCGGATGGTGGCGACGCCGCGGTCGAGGTTTTCCTGCTTGGCCTCGATGATCGTCACCGGGACGCCGGCGTTGAGGAAGTTCATCGAGATGCCGCCGCCCATGGTGCCGGCCCCGATGACGCCGACCTTCTTGACCGGGATCGTGGGGGTGTCGTCGGGCACGTCGGGGATCTTGGCGGCCTGGCGTTCGGCGAAGAACACGTAGCGCTGGGCGGCCGACTGGCTGCCGGTCATCAGCTCCATGAACAGCTTGCGCTCTTCCTTCAGGCCCTCGTCGAAGGGCAGGTTCACCGCCGCCTCGATGCACTTGATGTTGTTTTCGGGCGCAAGGAAGCCGCGGAACTTCTTGGCGTTGGCCTTGCGGAATTCGGCGAAGATCTCGGGCCTGCCGCGGGCGGCCTCGACCTTGGCCGACAGGTCGCGGACCTTGTTGAGGGGACGGTCCTCGGCCAGCGCCACCTTGGCGAAGGCGATCGCCCCGTCGCGCAGGGCGCCTTCCTCCACGAGACTGTCGAACAGGCCCATGGCCAGGGCGGCCTTAGCCGGAACGTGCTGGCCGGTGGTGACCATCTCCAGCGCCTTCTCGACGCCGACGATGCGCGGCAGGCGCTGGGTGCCGCCGGCGCCGGGCAGCAGGCCGATGTTCACTTCCGGCAGGCCGGCTTTCGCGGAAGGCACGGCGACGCGGTAGTGCGCGACCAGCGCCACTTCCAGACCGCCGCCCAGGGCCGTGCCGTGGATCGCGGCGATCACCGGCTTGGGAGAGTTCTCGATGGTGTTCTGCACCTCTTGCAGGGTGGGGCCGGTCATGGCCTTGCCGAACTCGCTGATGTCGGCGCCGGCGATGAAGGTCTTGCCCTCGCAGATCAGCACGATCGCCTGCACCGCCGTATCGGCGATCGCCGCCTCGAAGGCGTCCTTCAGCCCTGCGCGGACCTGGGCCGACAGCGCGTTGACGGGGGGAGAGTTCAGCGTGACGACGCCGATGTCGCCTTCGATGGTCAGATCGGTGACGGCGTTGATCGCGGCCATGCGGTTCCACCCTTTTCGGTTCGTTTGAACGCTTGTTTGATCCTAGCCTGCACGAGCGCGCGCCAGAGTCCAGAGGGCGCGGGCGGCGCCGCTTTTTCAGGCGCCGGAGGTTGACGGCGTGGGCGTCGTACTGGACATTCGAAGGGTTCAGTTTCGGCCGAGAGAGCGCCTGCCGGCGCGGGCCGACGTGACATCGCGTCGGCGCGTAAGCCTACGGTCTCGCAAGACAATCGACCAAACTGGGGAGGGAGTTCGCACCAGGACCGGCCGTCCGCCGCCGCTTGCAGGCGTGCGGGATATTCCAAGACCGTTTCAGGCGCGGGCGCGACGCGGTGCATACGACGCGTCGAAACTAAGAGGTGAAGCGCACCTCGGCGCGGGGGCCCGGCTCCCGCGCCGCCTTGTGGCTCCCGGCGCTCGGACTTGACCCGGCGCTGCGGCGAGCCGATGGAATTGCGATGACCGACACCACGCTCGAAGCCTTCGCCCGCGGCCTGCCCAAGGCCGAACTGCACATGCACATCGAGGGCAGCCTCGAACCCGAACTGATGTTCGCCCTGGCGGAACGCAACGGGATCAGCCTGCCGTACAAGTCGGTGGAGGAAATCCGCGCCGCCTACGCCTTTTCGAACCTGCAGGACTTCCTGGACATCTACTATCAGGGCGCGGGCGTGCTGATCACGCGGGCCGACTTCAAGGACCTGGCCCTGGCCTATTTCGAGCGCCTGGCGGCCGATGGCGGCGTCCACGCCGAGATCTTCTTCGACCCGCAGACCCACACCGAGCGCGGGATCGCCTTAGAGACGGTGATCGACGGCCTGCTGGACGGCATGGCCGAGGCCGAAAGCCGCCTGGGGGTGACGTCGAAGCTGATCCTCTGCTTCCTGCGCCACCTGTCGGAAGAAAGCGCCTTCGAGACCCTGGAGCAGGCCAAGCCGCACCTTTCGAAGATCGCCGGCGTGGGCCTGGACTCCTCGGAGGTGGGCCATCCGCCGGCCAAGTTCGCCCGGGTGTTCAAGGCCGCCCGCGACTTGGGCCTGAAGATCGTCGCCCACGCGGGCGAGGAGGGGCCGCCGGAATACGTCTGGGAAGCCATCGATCTCGTCGGTGTCGACCGCATCGACCACGGCAACCGGGCGCTGGAGGATCAGGCGCTGACGCAGCGGCTGGTGGCCGACGGCACGACCCTGACGGTCTGTCCGCTGTCGAACCTCAAGCTCTGCGTGGTGCCGGACCTGACGGCCCACCCGATGCGCAGGATGCTGGACCTGGGCCTCAAGGCCACGGTGAACTCCGACGATCCGGCCTATTTCGGCGGCTACCTGCTGGACAACTATCTGGAGACGGCCAAGGCCGTCGACCTGACCCGGGACGACCTGGTGGTTCTGGCGCGCAACAGCTTCACCGGCTCGTTTCTCGACGAGGCCGAGAAGGCGCGGCGGCTGGCGCAGGTGGATGCGTACGTGGCGGGGAGCTGACGAAAATCCCTCTCTCTGAGAGAGAGGGATCCAGTATTCAGCGCGGCAGCACCTCGATCCCGCCGTCCTTGTAGACGACCCCGCCCTTCATCACGAAGGCGACCTTGCGCATCAGGCCGATGTCCGTCGTCGGGTCGCCCGGCACGGCGACGAGGTCGGCGAAGGTTCCGGGCGCGAGGCGGCCCACGGCCGGGTCGCCGATCAGGTCGCCCGCCGCGCCGGTGGCGGCGGTCAGGGCCTGGGTCGGGGTCAGGCCGCCCTGGACCAGCAGGTCGAACTCCAGGGTGTGATCGCCTTCGCCCAGATCGGTGCCGTAGGCGATCTTGACCCCGGCCTTGACGGCGTTGGGGAAGTTCTTCTTGGGGATCAGGTCGTTGGCCAGCTCCTTCTCGGCCGTGCCGGGCGGCAGCAGCTCGGGATGCTTGGAGGCCGTCTCGTAGAAGACGTCGTAGACCGTCAGCGTCGGCACCAGGTAGACCCCGCGCTCCTTCATCAGCTTCAGCGCCTCGGGCGTGGCGAACGAGCCGTGCTCGACCGAGTCGATCCCGGCCTTGACCGAGGTCTCGATGGCCGGGGCGGGATAGATGTGGGCGGCGACCTTGAGGCCCAGATTATGGGCCGTGCGGACGGCCTCCTCGATCTCGTCCTGGGCCATGGTCTGATGGCGCGGATCGTCGCCGATCGAGGCGATGCCGCCGGACGGCATCAGCTTGATGACCGTGGCGCCGCGACGCTTGTGCTCGCGGACCTTCAGCCGGGCCTCCAGCGGCGAGTTGACGACCCCGTTGTCCCAGCCCGGGTTGGACAGGGCCGGGTCCATGCCGCTGCGGCCGTCGCCGTGGCCGGCGGTGGGGCCCAGCGGCTCCAGGGCGATCCACAGGCGCGGGCCGGCGATCTTGCCGTCGTCGATGGCGTCGCGCACGGCCGCCGTCTCGGGGCCGCCGCCGAGGTCGCGGGCGGCGGTGAAGCCCTGCAGCAGCATCTGGCGGGCGTAGAGCGCCGCGTCGAAGGCGCGGTCGATGTCGGAATGGGTGACGCCGTATTCGACGGCGTTGGTCTTGCTGGGCAGGGCCGCGCCGATGTGGACATGGGCGTCGATTAGCCCGGGCAGGACGGTCTGGGTCTTGAGGTCGATCACCTCGGCGCCGGCCGGGGCGGTCCAGCCGTCCTCGACGGCGATCACCCTGTCGTCGCGGATGACGACGGTGCTGGGGCCGCGCAGCTTGGCTCCGTCGAACAGCTTGCCGGCCTGCACGGCCTTGTCGGCGGCGGCGGCGAGGCCCGGCGCGGCGAGCAGGACGGCGGCGCTCGCCAGCAGGACGGCGCGGATCGTGGACTTGGACATGGACGCTTCCCCGAAAGAACCGGATCCGGCTTGGCCCGCTCCGGACGATGCGTACAGCGCAATTCGCGCGCCGGCGGCGGAAACCGCTTCGTCGCCTAACGCGCCATCAGTCCCATCAGCAGGGGCCGGGCGAAGAGCCTCGCGGCGTCTTCCCGGGTGACGCTCGGGGCCCAGGCCTGCAGCGAGGCGGCGGCGTTGAGCATCGAGTTGATCATGTGGGCGGCGACCAGCGGATCGACCGGGCGCACCGAGCCGTCGGCGATCCCGTCGGCGATCATGCCGGCGAAGCGGTTGGAGCCGCGGGCGTAGCCGTCGCTCATCTCATGGCGGATCTCGATCGGCAGGGCGCCCATCGACGAGGCGCGCAGCAGCGGGCCGTGTTCCGACAGCTGGTACTCGACCAGGGCCGCCGTCGCCGCCGACACCGCCGTCCAGCCGTCGCCGGGGGACCCGGGCAGGTCGCGGGCCGCCAGCTGCGCCCGGCGGGTGACCGCGAAGGTGCGCTGGAAGCATTCGACCACCAGGGCGTCCTTGTCCTCGTGGTGGTGATAGAACGAGCCCTTGGTGACGTTCAGCGCCGCCGAGATGTCTTCCACCGAGGCGCCGCGATAGCCGCGCTGGTTGATCAGGCGGGTGGCGGCGACGAGGAAGGTCTCGCGCCATTCCTGGCCCTCGTCGGCGGCCGGGGTCGGGTCGGGCAGGGCGGGGGGCGTCCAGTCGCGGCCGGGCATGGCGACGCCGCCCACCAGGATGTCGAACATCCGCTCGCGCACCCGCTCGTAGTCGTCGAGATCGAAGCGACGCAGCCAGGCGCCGGTCCAGAAGACCTGCTCCAGCAGCAGGTGGGCGCGGGCGTTGCGCTCGGCCTTGTCGAGATGGGCGAAGGCTTCGCCGTCGAAGAAGCCGCGCACCCGGCGGAAGATGTCGGCGAAGGCGGCCTGCACGGAGGCTCGCATCGGCTCCTTGAGGGCGCGGATTTCGGTGAAGCTGGCCAGCGGCGCGGCCTCGCCGGCCCTGACCCGGCGGGAGAGGTCGAGATAGAGCGTCAGGAACTTGCGGATGCGGCCGGCGGCGTCGGGCTGGGCCGCGGCCTCGTCGATCATGGCGTCCAGCCGCTCGAGCCCGCGGATGAAGCAGGCGGCGGCCAGATCGTCCTTCTTGCGGTAGTAGTAGGTGACGCTGGTGGTGATCAGCCCGACCTTGGCGGCGACGTCGGCCAGGGTCATGCCCTTGACGCCCTGGCGGTTCAGCACCGCCGTCGCGGCCGCCAGGATGGCTTCCTTCTTCTGCGCATAGCGCGCCGTCGCGGCGGTGACGGTGTGGCCGTCGTCCATCTTACGCCCCTTGTTCGCACGGGCCCGACCGCCCTCGGTCCCGACTACTGGACTCTGCGGTCCAATCTAGGCCGTGATGAGGCTGGCCAAAAGGCCTTCGTTCACGAGGTCTCCAAGGCGCGGGCAGGCAGGGCCAGGGCGACGGCGCGGACCAGGGCCGCCGGCGACAGCGGCTTGGCCACCGAGCCGTTCATGCCGGCCTCGGCGTAGGCGGCCTGCTGGTGGGCCAGGGCGTTGGCGGTCATGGCCAGGATCGGGGCCGACCCGGCCCGGCCGGGCAGCTTGCGGATGGCGCGCGTGGCCTCGACCCCGTCCATCACCGGCATCTGGATGTCCATGAAGATCAGGTCGTAGCCCAGGCTGGCGGCGGCGATGCCGGCCGCGCCGTCCTCGGCGGTGGAGACCCGCGCGCCGAGGGCCTCGAGCATGCGGGTGGCGATCAGGCGGTTGACCGCGTTGTCCTCGACCAGCAGCACGTCCAGCCCGGCCAGCATCGGCGTGTCGGGCTCGGCGGGCGCGGCGCGCCTGACCGGCGCCTGTGCGGGCGCGGCCAGGATTTCCAGCCAGAAGGTCGAGCCCAGGCCCGGTGTGCTGGAAAAGCCGATGTCGCCGCCCATCATCCGCGCCAGGCGGCGGGTGATGGAAAGCCCCAGGCCCGCCCCGCCGAACCGCCGGGTGGTCGAGCCGTCGGCCTGGCTGAAGCGCTCGAACAGGTTTTCGGCCGCCTCCGGAGCGATGCCGACGCCGGTGTCCTCGACCTCGAAGCGCAGGCGCAGGCCTTCCGTATCGGGCATGACCGAGAGGCGGGCCGCGACGCCGCCCTCCAGGGTGAACTTCACGGCGTTGCCGATCAGGTTGAACAGCGCCTGGCGCAGGCGCACCGGGTCGGCGCTGACCCAGGCCTGGCCGTCGGCGGGGGCGTCGACCGTCAGCCGCAGGCCCTTCTGGTCGGCCTGGGGCTCCAGCAGGTCGGCGACGCTGCGCAGCAGGGCCGACGGGTCGAGCGTCTCGGGATTGAGCTCCAGCTTGCCGGCCTCGATCTTCGAGAAGTCGATGATGTCGTTGAGCAGCTCGGCCAGCATGGCGCCGCAGCCCAGGGCCTCGGCCAGCAGCCGGCGGCCGTCGTCGGACAGCGCCTCGTGGCCCAGCAGGTGCAGCACCCCTAGCACCCCGTTCATCGGCGTGCGGATCTCGTGGCTCATATTGGCCAGGAAGCGCGACTTGGCCTCGGCCGCGTCGAGGGCGGCGTTGCGCGCGACCAGCAGCTCGGTGACGTCCTGACTGATGCCGATGACGTCGTGCAGCTCGCCGGCGCCGGTCCGCACGCCGCGCCAGTCTGTGCGCATCCAGATCCAGCTTTCGCCGGTCGGATCGGCGTGGCGATAGACCATCTGGGCGTGCTCGCCGGTCTCCTGGGTGCGCAGGAAGGCGTCGGTCATCGGCTGGCGGTCGTCGGGATGGATGGCCGCCAGCATCTCCATGGCGGTCATCTGGCGGACGTCGCCCAGCGGCGCGGCCAGGGTGGTGATGTCCTGCTCGAAGACATAGACGCCCTTGCGGGTCTCGAAGCGCCAGACATAGACGCCCGCGACGGTGCGCAGCAGCTCGTTGGCCCGCTCGGTCTGCTGGCGCTGCTGGCGGCGCAGGCGCTCTTCGGTGATGTCCTGGTAGACGACGAACAGCGCGCCGTCGGGCAGCATCCTGGAGCGGGCCCGCACCCACAGCCAGCCCCCGCCCTTGCGGGCCAGCCGGTGCTCGGACTGGGTCTGGCCCTCGGCCCGCAGGGTCTGGCCGCTGTCGCGCAGCATCTCCATGTCGTGCAGGTGCAGGAAGTCGACGATGCTGCGGCCCAGGGTCTCCTCGGCCGTCCAGCCGGCGATCTGGGTCCAGGCCGGATTGACGCGGACGACGGCGCGGCCCTGCAGGACGACGAACATGTCGAGGCTGTTCTGGAAAAACCAGTCGGCCGCGGCCCGGTCGGTGCTGGAGGCCGCCTCTGCGTCCGGGCCCTTGCCCATCAAGCTCCCCTCGTCTTCAATCGATCAACGCAGGATGGGATGAAGGTTGCGTTATCCGTACCGCCTATTCGATCCGCGAAAAGAAGGCGACCGTGACGCAAGGTCGCGCCAGTGTGGGGAAAAACGCAAGTGAGCACGCCCGAAGCCGTCGGTCTGTCGTCGAGCCGACTGAAACGCATCGACGCCTTCCTGCAGGAGAAGTACGTCGGACCGGGCCTGCTGCCCGGCGCCCAGCTGCAGGTCTGGCGGCGCGGCCAGCTGGCCCACGAGACCGTGCTGGGCCTGGCCGACCGCGAGCGCGGAACGCCGCTGAAGGCCGACAGCCTCTATCGCATCTACTCGATGACCAAGCCGATCACCTCGATCGCCTTCATGATGCTGGTCGAGGAGGGCCGGGTCGCCCTCGAAGACCCCGTCCACCGCTTCATCCCGGCCTTCAAGGACCTCGGCGTGTTCGCCGCCGGTTCCCTGGGCATGTTCCAGACCCGGCCGACGGCCGAGCCGATGCGGATGATCGACCTGCTGCGCCACACGGCCGGCTTCACCTACGGCTTCCAGCAGCGGGGCAACATCGACGCGGCCTATCGCAAGCTGCATCTGGACGACCTGCCGGGGCCGCGCGACCTCGACGGCTTCATCGCCGAGCTGGCGAAACTCCCGCTGGAATTCAGCCCCGGCGAGGCCTGGAACTATTCCGTCTGCACCGACGTGCTGGGCTATCTCGTGCAGCAGATCTCCGGCCAGCCGCTGGATGCGTTCTTCAGGACGCGGATCTTCGAGCCGCTGAAGATGGTCGATACCGGGTTTTTCGCGGCCGAGGCCGATCACGCCCGCCTGGCCGCCTGCTACAGCCTGGACCCCAAGGGCCGCGTCATCCTGCAGGACGACCCGACGATCAGCCCGTTCCTCAAGGACCCGCTGTTCAAGTCGGGCGGCGGGGGCCTGGTCTCCACCGCCTCGGACTACATGCGCTTCTGTCGGATGATCCTGAACGGCGGCCAGCTGGACGGCGCCCGCATCGTCAGCCCCAAGACCCTGAAGGCGATGATGCTCAATCACCTGCCGGGCGGGAAGGAGCTGACCGAGCTGTCGAAGTCGCTGTTCAGCGAGAGCGTCTTCGAGGGCCTGGGCTTCGGTCTCGGCTTCGCCGTCACCGTGGACCTGGCCCGCACCCGCACCATTGGCAGTGAAGGCGAGGCCTATTGGGGCGGCATGGCCTCGACCGCCTTCTGGGTGGACCCGCTGGAGGACCTGGCGGTGGTGTTCATGACCCAGCTGATGCCGTCGAGCGTCTATCCGATCCGGCGGGAGCTGCGGACGCTGGTCTACGCGGCGTTCGAGGAGGCGGCTTAGCCGGCCGATCCACGAGGAACCTCCCCCTGTGGGGGAGGTGATCGCGAAGCGATCGGTGGGGGGAGGGGTTGATGAGCTTCGGCCGCCT